>JBOIBN010000157.1:0-1564 GCA_050739575.1 Gammaproteobacteria bacterium | reverse complement strand
GGACCGCCACAGCTACACCGTCACGCTGCCCTGCACGCTCTGGTTCCTCGATCGGGATAAAAAAGGCACGAACCGGAAGGTTGACTCCGAGCCCGCCATGCGCGATGATGACTTTAGGTACCGCCGATGACGAACCACAGTGGTCCTACCGTTAACTCAACGCACCGGAGGCATACGCCGACGAGTACTGTCGGCCGTGGCCGGACCGTCAAGACCATCGAGGCTCCTGAAGCTACCAGTTGGCGTGATGACCTCATTGCACTCGATCTCGGCGACAGCCTCGATTTCTATCTCCACTGGGAGACGCCGACTGTCATCGTTTCAGACGGCGGATATGGCGTCCTCGGCTTCGAGGGCGACACCTCCGATCATTTTGACTTGCCTGCATGGTATGAGCCGCATATAGAGGCATGGGCGAAGTACGCCACGCCCGCAACGACGCTCTGGTTTTGGAATTCCGAGATCGGCTGGGCAGCCGTGCATCCCATCCTTGAGCGGTATGGATGGCGCTACGTCAACGCGAACATCTGGAACAAGGGCAAAGGCCACATCGCTGGTAACGTCAACACGGCCAAGATCCGCCGCTTTCCAGTCGTCTCCGAAATCTGCGTCCAGTACGTCCGCGAGGCGTGCATTGACGGCCTGATTCTAAAACACTGGCTTTTGCGCGAATGGAAGCGCACCGGCCTCCCCGTCCGCAAGGCGAACGAAGCGTGCGGTGTCGCCGATGCCGCAACGCGCAAATACCTTGATCAGGGCCATCTCTGGTATTTCCTGCCACCTGAGACCTTCGCGAAGATGCAGGAATACGCCAACATCCATGGCGATCCTGCGGGACGCCCCTATTTCTCGATCGACGGAAAGCAGCCCGGCACCTCAGAGCAATGGGCGGGTATGCGCTCGAAATTCAATTGCCCGCACGGCTTCACGAATATATGGGACAGAAATGCGCTGCATGGAGCCGAGCGTTTCAAGCTCAACGGCGACTCCGGCAAGGCGATCCACCTGAACCAGAAACCCCTCGATCTCGTCACGATGATCATCAGGGCGTCATCCGATGTCGGCGACGTCGTTTGGGAACCCTTCGGCGGCCTTTTCACGGCCTGCGTTGCGGCCCGCGCTGTGCATCGGCGCGCATTTGGCGCCGAGATTGACCCGACTTATTTTCACTACGGCGTGAAGCGCATCATTCAAGAATCTCGCCAATATCTTCTTCCCGGATGTCGAACCGCTCTGCCAGAGCTTTCCGAATAGCCTCGTCCGATCCACGGAAAAGTAAGCGGCTCCATTGCGCGACCGTCAGGCCGTGGATCGTTGTGCCGAGAACTCGCTGCTTGAACTCCTCGATGCCCGAATGGGCGATCCGATCCATCTTTGCGAAGTTCGTGTCCAAACGATAGGGAAAGCGGTTCAGCAGTTGCCGCAAGAGCGCCCGGTACTCGGGCGTCGGCAGGTACTTACGTCCTCCGGCGCCCCACGATGCCACGAGCCGCTTCGCTTTTTCGAGCTGCTTCGGCGTGCCCTGCCACTTGTAGCCGTTCGTATTCGTCTGCTGCAGGTTGCG
>JBOIBN010000156.1:0-1710 GCA_050739575.1 Gammaproteobacteria bacterium | reverse complement strand
ATGCCCGCCAGCGTCGCCGCCAGCGCGAGCGCAAGCACGACGTTGCGCAACACCGCCTACTCGATGACCACGGCGGTGCCGTAGGCGACCACCTCGGTCATGGACCCGCCCATCTCCGAGGAGTCGAAGCGCATCATCACGACCGCGTTCGCGCCCATCGCGGCCGCATTTTCGACCATCCGGTCTATCGCATGGCGCCGCGATTCCTCCAGCAGCTCGGTATATTCGCGGATTTCTCCGCCCAGAATCGTGCGGAACCCAGCCATGACGTTGCCGGCAATGCCGCGGCTGCGCACGACCACGCCATAGACCTGGCCTTTCGCTTCCCGGACCTGGCGCCCGGGCACGTTCTCGGTAGTGGTAACGATCATGAATTGCACTCGGCCCTAAACCTGCGGGCAGGATAGCCCGGATGGGGGCTCTCGGACAAGCGGCATCTGCTATTATTTTCGGCAGTCTGCCGATCCGCCGGATCGGCATTTCCCATCCATACGAGGATTTGGCGCCATGCTGATCGGTGTACCCAAGGAAATCAAAACCCGCGAATACCGCGTCGGAATGACCCCGGGCGGCGTGCGCGACGTTATCGGCGCAGGACACCAGGTGATGGTGGAAACCGACGCAGGCGCCGCCATCGACTTCGACGATGCGGCCTACCGTGCCGCCGGGGCGGAAATCGCTCCCGACGCCGCGGCAATCTTCGCCAAGGCCGACATGATCGTCAAGGTCAAGGAACCCCAACCCGTCGAATGCAAACGCCTGCGCGAAGGGCAGATCCTTTTCACCTTTCTGCACCTCGCACCCGACCCGCAGCAAACGAAAATGCTGTGCGAATCCGGTGCGATCGCCATCGCCTACGAGACCGTCACCGACCGGCACGGCCGTCTGCCATTGCTCGCGCCGATGAGCGAAGTCGCCGGACGCTTGGCTGTTCAGGCCGGCGCGCATTGCCTCGAAAAGGCTCAGGGCGGACGTGGCGTACTTCTGGGCGGCGTACCCGGCGTCGCTCCCGCACGCGTCGTCGTCATCGGCGGCGGCGTGGTTGGCATCAACTCCGCACGACTGGCGATGGGCGCCGGCGCACGCGTCGTGGTGCTCGACAAATCGCTCGAACGCCTCGCCGAACTGGACAATCTATTCGGCCCGCAGCTGGAAACGCTTTACGCCACCACCGACAGCATCGAAGCCAGCGCGCGCGAAGCGGATCTGGTGATCGGCGCCGTACTCGTTCCCGGCGCCGCCGCTCCCAAGCTCGTCACCCGCGAGCTGCTCAAGAAAATGCAGCGCAGGGCCGTCGTCGTGGACGTCGCCATTGATCAGGGCGGCTGCTTCGAGACGAGCCGCGCCACCACGCACGACGAACCGACCTACATCGAGGAAGACATCGTTCATTATTGCGTCGCCAACATGCCCGGCGCCGTGCCGCGCACCTCGACGCTTGCGCTCACAAACGCAACGCTGCCTTTCGTGCACGCCCTCGCCGGCAAGGGTTACAAACAGGCGCTCGCCGACGACCCGCATCTCCTCGCCGGCCTGAACGTCTGCAAGGGCAAGGTAACGTACGAGGCCGTCGCCAAAGCGCTCAAAATGGATTACGTCCCCGCACGCGACGCGCTGAAGGCCCGAACAAGGCCTGAATAAATCAGCATCTCTCTAAGCGACAGAATTATGTTTTAGTGCCGGCGGTATGGCTCTTCGAGCTCTGCGCTT
>JBOIBN010000155.1:0-2064 GCA_050739575.1 Gammaproteobacteria bacterium | reverse complement strand
CTTCGCACTTCGTCGCGCCGCGCGCCAGAGGCGCTCTCGCGCTCCTCGCAATGACATTGCAAATGGGCAGCGGTATGCTCGCGCCGGGAATCATGCATGGGTGATCAACGAAGGCCCTCACCCGCGTTGCGCGCGACCCTCTCGCGACGCATGGGCGAGAGTGAGTACTAGCGAGGCTTCGCCTCAGACCGACGAGGCGTGTCGCGGCGGTGGCTCCGGTCGCCGGTAAGTACGAGCTCTGGTAGAACCAGTCTCAAGGACCGTTAGACGGCCTAAACGCCTGCAAGAGGCGAAACCTGCACGACCGGAGCCGGGGGGATGATAGCACAAAGCGTCGCCGAGATTGTCAGCCGGCATGTGAGGCTTTCAGTCGAGGGCATCGACCGGATGTACCTCAACGTCTATGTGCCCGGGTTGCAGTACGAACAGGGGATAGTCCGATTTTTCCGCCACCATCGCGGTCAGCCGATCCCCTCGGCGGCATTGATGAGCCCGATGACGCGTCGCTTTGTGGCGGAGCTTGAAGACTTTGTCACCCGGCACGGCATTGCCCTGGTGCAGTTTTCCCCCGGGCAGCGCAAGGATGCGGTGATGGCCGAGCACTTGCGGCGCTTTACGAGCGAGGAAGGCGTCGTCTTCGTCGGCAAGGCCCAGGAGAACACCCCGGTGTTCCGCACCGAGCGGCGGCGCAGCCCGCGCACGGGCCGGCCGTATCCATGGATCGTGCGGCGCAGCGCGATGGTCAACAACTACTACATCTATGCGGTTGACCGTGACTTCGGCCCGTTTTTCCTCAAGTTCTGCAGCTATTTTCCGTTCAATGCCAAGCTGTGCCTGAACGGCCATGAGTACGCCAAGCGCCAGCTGGCGAAACGAGGCATCCCGTTCGAAGCGCTCGACAACGGCATTCTCAAATGCGCCGATCCGAAGCGCCTGCAAGCGATCTGCGACGGCCTCTCTGCCGCCAAGATCGACGCGCTGCTACGCAAGTGGTTGCGCCTGTTGCCGCACCCCTTCACCGCCGCAGACCGTCAGGCCGGCTACCGCTATGATATCTCCATCCGGCAGGCAGAGTTCTCGCTCACCCAGGTGCTCGATCGGCCCGTCCACGGCCGGATCTTCTTCGAGCAAGTGATCCGTGAGAACCTCGACCTTGGTCGCCCTGAAGAGGTCAAGCTTATCTTCGATCGTCGGATCTCACGGCGGACGCCGACGCGGTTCTGCACACGGGTAATCACGCAGCACGTGACCCCCGCCTTGCACGTTTCTTACAAGACTTCGCGCATCAAGCAGTACCACAAGGAAAATCGCGCCTTGCGCACCGAAACGACGATCAACAACAGCCGCGATTTCGGCATCGGCAAGCGGCTGCACAACCTACCGAAACTGCGGGCCATCGCCTTTGCCGCCAATCGCCGGCTGCTGCTGATCGAGCGCTTAAGCCACGATTGCCTCCTCAGTGAGGAAACCCTGCAGGCGATCAACCGCCCGGTCACAGCCGGCCGCCAGCGTGCCTCGGGCCTCCCCTTTGGCGATTCACGCGTGCACGCCCTATTGCACGCACTCATCCTCTTTCGCCAGCTCGCATCGGGCTTCCGTGCCGCAGATCTGCGAGCCCATCTCGCCGCCCTGGCTGGCTCCGATCCGACCGCAATCTCCCAGGGTGCCGTCACCTATCAGTTGCGCCGCCTCCGCCTGCACCGCTTGATCGAACGAACCCCAAACACCTTCTGCTACCGCGTCACCGACTTCGGCCTTCGCGTCGCCCTGTTCCTCACCCGCACCTACAATCGCCTGCTCCGCCCCGGCCTCGCCGCCGCGCTGCCCGCACTCCGCTCCGTCTCAACACCGCTTCGCCGGGCTTTCAACGCACTCACCGCGCAAATCGACAACGCCATCAAACAAGCCCACCTTGGCCCGCAAAACTTGACACATTCACGCCAAGCCGCGTTTGTTAAGCAGGGCTAGAGCGGGATGGGATTGCCTGCGCTCTCCCACCCCGCTCTATGTCGTTGTTTCATCGCGCGCGAGAGACCTGCGGTGATTCCACCCCCGGTCATCGCG
>JBOIBN010000154.1:0-2283 GCA_050739575.1 Gammaproteobacteria bacterium | reverse complement strand
GCGCGGTCGGCGGGATCGGTGCGGAAGCGTTCACGTCCGAGCAGCGCTTCGAGTCTGCGTGCGAGTTCGGCCGGGAAGCTCACGCCGGGTAAAGAATCGTGTCCACCAGATCGCACAGGCAGTGGAGAAGCACGATGTGCACTTCCTGGATGTGTGCCGTGCGTTCGGCGGGCACGCGAAGTTCCCTGTCGTTCGGTCCGAGTGCGGCAGCGAGTTTCCCGCCGTCGCGTCCGCTGAGTGCCAGCACCCAGGCATTCGCGGCGTGCGCGGCCTCGACGGCGGCGACGATGTTCGGCGAACCGCCGCTGGTCGAGATCGCGACAAGCGCATCGCCCGCGCGCGCGAGCGCCTGCACCTGCTTCGCAAACACCCGATCGAAGTGGTAGTCGTTGCCGATTGAGGTGAGCGTCGAGGTATCGGTCGTCAATGCAATCGCCGCGAGCGGCGGCCGCTCCCGTTCGAACCGGTTGGTAAACTCAGCGGCGAAATGTTGTGCATCGGCGGCCGAGCCGCCGTTGCCGCAGACGAGAATCTTGCCGCCCGCGCGCAGTGTTGCCGCTAACCGATCCGCGGCCTCGGCAACCGGGCCGGCAAGTGCCTCGCGCGCGCGCTGCTGCGTTTCGATCGTGGCGCCGAAATGATTGCGTACTCGCGCTTCACCCTTCATGTCATGCCCTCGAAGGCGTTTTGAATCCATTCGACCTCATCCGCGCCCGTGATCGCCACCACGTCGGCGCGCAGCGTTTTGCGTGCGGCGGCAGGATGAGCGGCGAGATAACTGCGGATGGCGAGTTCCAGGCGCGCGCGTTTGGCGGCCGTGACGCTTGCCGCGGCGCCGCCGAAATCCGCGTGCGCACGATAGCGCACCTCGACGAAGACCAGCGTCGCACCGTCTTCCATCACCAGATCGATCTCGCCGAAACGCGAACGTTGATTGCGGGCGAGAAGCTTGAGTCCACAGGCTTGGAGCCGGGCGGCGGCCAAAGTTTCGGCGCGCTCACCGCGCTCGGCGGCGAGGCTCACGGTGCCGGCGTCGCAGCGAGCGCTCGCACCCGTCCGTTTACGTAATGCGCCCATTGCGGGCGGCGCTGGATCACATTGCCGGGACCGAGCGCGAGTATTCCGGTCATGCCCTGCACCTGCCAGCCAAATGGCTGCGCTCCCTGCCCTAACAGCGGGACGAGCCGCCAGGCGTCATAGCCGAGGGCATAGAGCGGCGCGAGGTCGCTCCAGTTCTGCGGGAACAGGGACTGGACGGATTCGCGCACTGACGCGATCGGCCCGTCGGCGGCCGTGAACCAGGGCATGATCGGAAACCGCAGCCCGTTCAAATCCGAAGACGCACCTCCGGGATAATAAACGTCGGAAAGGGAATATGCGGGCAGGCCGATGCCCTGGTAGTAGCTGATCTGCGGCACGATCAGGCGCGCCGTCGAGTAAGGTGCGGCAAAAAAGACGAACTGTATGTCCGGGTTCCGCTGCTGGTTGAATTCGGGCTGCTGGTCGAGCGTCGCGGCCAGTTGCTGGTCGCGTCCCGTGCTTGCATTGAGGCCGAACAGGGTCGAGAATTCCGGCCCGAAGTTCACGGCGCCGGGCGGATAGGTCGTGCTCGCGAGCACCTGTCCGCCCAGACTGGTCAGCGCTTGCGTAAAAGCGGAAGCGATGCCGCTGCCCCAGTCGTTCGCGGGCACCAGCACGACGGCGCGTTCGAGTCCTCCGGAAATCGCGCGCTCCGCAACGGCGCGTGCTTCTTCGTCCGGACTCAGCCCGAACTGGAAAAACTGCGCGGGTGCAGCGCCACCGTTCAGATAATTGAGGGCCAGCACCGGCACCGGTGGATGCGCGGAGGCCACGCTTCCGACACCATCCGCAGTGAGCGGTCCGACGACAAAATTGGCCCCGTCGGCAAGCGCCGCGGCGAGCGCCGCACTCGCGCCCGTGCCGCTACCCCTGGTGTCATAGAAGGCAAGCGTGGGCCGGGGATCGCTCCCCAGATAATAGGCCGCGAGGAGCCCTTCTTCTACCGCGTTGCCCTGAATCGCGTACGGCCCGCTCAGCGGCAACAGAAAGGCAACTTTTTCCGGATAGGTCACTCGCGTTTGCGTCCGCGCCTGAATTTCGGCGATCAATCCGTAGTCCGCGGGATGATTGGGATAGGTCACGCGCCAGGCCTGGAGCCGCTGCGAGAATTCCCCGGGTTCCAGCCAGGCGTTGCGCTCGATGTCGGCAAGCTCGACCCAGCCGCGTGCGGTCGGCGACATACCCTGCGTCGAGGGCAGATTC
>JBOIBN010000153.1:0-2377 GCA_050739575.1 Gammaproteobacteria bacterium | reverse complement strand
AACCTCGCGGGCTATAACCGCAAGATAAAGGAACTCGCTGCAAAGGGCGAAAGCATCCCTGATCCAGTTCTGGCAGTAGATGAGAACGGTGAGCGGCCGGCGCTGGAGCCGATTTACAACATTGTCGTCGTGATTGACGAACTCGCGGATCTCATGCTCGTGGTCGGCAAGAAGGCCGAAGAATTCATCACCCGGATCGCGCAGAAGGCGCGTGCCGCCGGCATCCATCTGGTCGTTGCCACCCAGCGCCCGTCGGTGGACGTGATCACGGGACTCATCAAGGCCAACATTCCGGCCCGCATCGCTTTTCAGGTGTCGGCGCGGGTGGATTCGCGCACGATCATCGATCAGGGCGGCGCCGAGGCGCTGCTCGGAAGCGGCGATATGCTCTTTCTGCCGCCCGCGACATCGCTGGTCCAACGCGTGCACGGTGCGTTCGTGGACGATGCCGAGGTGCACCGAGTCGTCGATTGGCTCCGGAAATCGGGAGAACCCGCGTATGTCGAGAACGTGATCGCAACGGGAGAGGAGAGTGGTGTTGCACAGGCCGGTGCCTTCGGCGCGAGCGACGAGGACGACCCGCTGTACGATGAGGCCGTGCGCATCGTGACAGAAACCCGCCGCGCTTCGATCTCCTCCGTGCAGCGGCGCCTGCGGATCGGTTACAACCGTGCGGCGCGGTTGGTCGAACAGATGGAACGCGTCGGCATCGTAGGGCCGCTGCAATCGAACGGCAGCCGCGAGATCCTCGCGGGGCCACCGCCGGAATGACCCAAAGGCACCCCAACGAGGAAAACGGATGCTGAATAAAAACGTATTGGCGCTGGCAGCGTTTTTTTTATCGGGAACGGCTGCGGCGGCACCGCCGCAAACTCCGACTCAACGACTCGATGCCTTGCTTGCGACAACGCGAACGTTTACGGCGCATTTCACCGAGACCGTGACCAACGCGAATGCGGCTACGGTTAAAAATGCTTCGGGCATGGTTGCTATCGCCAAGCCCGGCCGATTCCGCTGGGATTACGAGCGTCCTTACAAGCAGGTCATCGTGGCCGACGGCGAGAAGCTGTGGATCTACGATCCGGAACTTGAGCAGGTGACGGTGCGGACCGAATCGCAGGCGCTCACGGCCGGTCCGGCGTCGCTGCTGGCCGGTTCGGGAAACGTCGCGGCCAGTTTTACCGTGAGCGATGCGAGCGGCGCGGCCGGACTCGACTGGCTGCAATTGACGCCGAAGTCCGCGGACAGCGACTATCGTGCGATCCGCATTGGCCTTGCCCCCGACGGTCAGATCCGTGCCCTGGAACTCGATTCCAATCTCGGCGAAACCTCGCGTATCGATTTCAGTAATGTGAAAAGCAACACTCCGGTTGATGCTGCGCTCTTCCGCTTCAAGCCGCCGCCGGACGCCGACGTAGTTCAGGAGGCGCCCAGTGCCGCCAGCGCCGGAGGTCCGTGAGACAGACGCAGGACATTTACCGCAGAGAGCGCAGAGCACGCAGAGCTGAAACCTATAAATGTGAACTTCTGCTTTGAATGATCTCCGCAAGTTCTGCTAATTCGGCGGTGAGATCATGATGAGGTTCTAGAAATGCAACCGCAGAACACGCCGAGAGCGTGGAGAAGAAAGTAATGATTCAAATCTCTTTGCCCTTAATTTCGAATTATCTCTGCGATCTCCCTGTCCTCTGCGGTGAATCCTGCGAAACGATGAATGATTTTGCGGGGCGATATGGTGGTTAGGGCGCCGCTGGCGGAGCGGATGCGACCGCAACGGCTGGAGGAGATCATCGGCCAGGATGAATTGATCGGACCCGACGGCACACTGGCCCGCCCGCTCGCCGGCGGGTTACTGCCTTCGTTGATCCTGTGGGGCCCACCGGGCAGCGGCAAAACGACGCTGGCGCGGCTGCTCGCAGCTGCCCGCAATGCCCGCTTCTTTCCACTTTCCGCCGTCAACGCCGGTGTCAAGGACGTCAAGGAAGTAGTGGAAACGGCAGAACAGGTCCGCGCCGAGGGACGCGATGCCGTGCTTTTTCTCGACGAAATCCACCGCTTCAACAAGGCCCAGCAGGATGCACTATTGCCACATGTCGAACGCGGCACGGTCATCCTGATTGGTGCGACGACCGAAAATCCGTCCTTCGAGGTGCGCGGCGCATTGCTTTCGCGTACGCGCGTCGTGCGTCTCGCCGCGCTCGACGAATCGGCTCTGGCCGTGATTCTCGAGCGGGCGCTGACCGATCGGGATCGAGGCTTGGGTTTGAAGTTGGATGCCGTCCCGGTTGAATGGCGCAACGACATTGCGGCTGCCGCCGGCGGTGACGCACGCCGCGCGCTCAATCTCCTCGAAGCGATCGCCGCCGCGCATCGAGAT
>JBOIBN010000152.1:0-2391 GCA_050739575.1 Gammaproteobacteria bacterium | reverse complement strand
GACTATGACTCTAACTGCGTCTGATCTATTTGCACTCGGCAGCTATCCTGTAGTAGTTTCCAGTCCCGCGCCCGGCGGCGGAACCTCGTTTCCAGTCAGTTTCCAGGTTTACGGAGAAGCCCAGAATTCGACTGTCGTGGGCAGCGTCGCGCCTAACTCTTCTTACGAGCTGGACGCGTTCGACATCCAGGGGAATTACGCTTACATCCTCGGAGACAACGGCGATCAAGGTTCCGGATCGTCAGCGGCACAATTTTATGTGGTGGATATCACGAATCCGGCAAGAATGACCGTCATCAGCAAAACGCCAATCGCTGGATTCATAGATCACGGGCAGTCCGGGATAAGGGTGCAGGGGCAATACGTCTATCTTGTGTCCTCTACAGGAACGGCGAGTACAAACCTATTGCAAATCTACGACATTTCGAATCCTTACGCTCCCGCGCTTGTCGGCAGCGTTAAAATTCCGCTGTATGGATTTGGTCTTTGGGTATCTGGGGAGTACGCCTATGTCATATCGTACGTAGTCGATCCTGAAAAAGTCATTTTTCAAGCTGCGGCGCAACGCGTTGGCGGGCCAGGTGGGGTCCAGAGGAGCTGAAGGCGGTCCTGAAGGGCAAACAGGTCGCGCAGAAAATAGAGCCAAAAATCTCCGAGGAGCTTGTGGAAATTCATCGCTGCGGCTGCCAGCATCGCGTTGATCGCGTCGCCGTAAGTGCCACGTAGCCGATTCCGCTCGAACCGGTGTTCGTTCTTCAGATGTCCGATGCTGGGTTCGACAGCGGCGCGGCGTTTCATCCATCGCCAGAGCGCTTTTGACGTGCGGCCTCTGGTTCGTTTATCGACATGCACCATGACAGCGCCCGCGTAGTCGTGGCCGCGATAGCCCATGTCCACGTGTGCCGCCCGGACCCGGTCTCCGATCATGCTGCCGACCTGCTTCATCTGCGCGGCCAGCGTATGCCCATCGTAGGGATTGCCGGTAAAGCTCTTGGCCCCCACCAGCCAGCCGCCCCGGCTGGTTATGGCCACACTGATCTTGTTGCCGAACTCGTACGGCTTGCCCGCCTTGCCCTTGGCGATGCACTCCACCTCGGGCTCATGCACACTGTAGACCTTGTTCTTGTCGTGTCTCTGTTGCGCATGGATGCGATGCGCCGTTGCCAGTAACCTGGATAACTTCTCGGAAGGATTCGTAACTTGCCGTTCTATCTCGCGCACCACGCGCCCTAACTGAGTGCGTAACTTGCGCGTGCAGGCCCGCGCCCGCTTCATCTGGCGGGCGTGCGCGTAGCGGCTCGACCCGAGCAGCAACCGCTTGCCCACGTGCCGATAACTCTGCTTGATCGCCACACCTTCCCGGCGCGCCGCCTTCACCAGCCGCTCACGGCAGCGGTGATACAGCCGCGCATCGGTCGGATAGCGAACCGCCTTGGTCTGAACCGTCGTGTCCACATTAATCCGCTTCAGGTCCGCGCTTCGAATCGCTCCCATCCTGATCCCCGCCGCGATGGTCTCGCGCAACATCTGCTCAGCTCCGGCTTCGCCCAACCGCTGCCGCCAGCGCGTCATGCTCGACGCATCGATCGGCAACCGGTGCTGGAAATACCGCTCCCCGCTGAAGTGCTGCCAGTAGGGATTCTCCAGCCAATGCAACACCACATCCTCGTCGCTCAGATCGTGCCGATACTTCAGATAGTGCAGCGCCACCATCAATCGCGCCGGCCTTCCCGGCGCTCCCTGCGTCGGGTGATACGTTGCCCCCAAGGCTGATTCGAAAGACGCCCAATCCAGGCTCGTCCCTAACCGCACCAGAGGATGGTTCAGGTCGATGATCTGCTCCAACTCCGACCGGAACAACTCACCATCGACCTGCTTCGGCTCGCTCTTGGGACGCATTCGTTTTCCCCAGATATCAGCAGAATTTACTCTGAAACTGGCACAATTATACCATAGTAAATCATTCTATGTTGCTGATTCTATAATAGGTTAGTGAATTTTTCAGGATCGACTAGCTACGCCCGGGCCTACGACAGTCTGCGCTGCTGAGCGTCGAAGACGACTCGAACAGACTTTTAGGCTTCGGCCGCACAACAGGGCCGGCGGAGCCATGCTCCAAATCCGACTTCAGTGCCGAAAATGTCCCTCCACGCAAGCGCCAGACCGCTTTGCAGGACAACTTCTTGCCGGTCGCGACTCTCCAGGCCACCTCAACCCCGCCACTCCCCGCAAGAATCCACTCCTGTGAGAAATGGCGGTTAAAACCATCGCCTCCCTCCGAAGAGTTTTTCCGAAGCCTGTTAAGGCACAAGTGGCGAAGAAGTACGATTCAGAATAAAAGCGCATCGGCGAGCCTCGGGCGAGCGCGCCCGGTAAGCTGCACCTTGCTTA
>JBOIBN010000151.1:0-2609 GCA_050739575.1 Gammaproteobacteria bacterium | reverse complement strand
ACTGTATGGGGTAAGCCTGCTCTCGCCCGCAGCCTACATTGTGCCAGCACTCGTGCTCGGATTCGTGGTAGCGCTCGCTTCCTGGCTGCCGGCCCGCCGGGTGCGGCGCACCGCGCTTGCCGAAACACTGAATCCGCAATGATTTTCAGGAGAAACCGATATGTTTACAGTGATTGAAAATGTAGTTGGTGAATTCGGGCAGACGCTGCGCCGCCTTGGCCGCGAATGGGGCTTCGTGACGGCTTTCGTGCTGACACTGGCACTCGGGATCGGCGCGAACGGGGCGGTGTTTACGGCGTTGAATGCGTATCTGTTGAAACCGTTGCCGTATCCGCACGCGGGGCAGCTGGCGAATGTGTACGTCAGGTTTCATGCGATTTCCATTCCCAAGGGGCTGCTTTCGGCGGAAGCCGCCAAAGCCTTGGCGAAGGCGCCGGGAATCGAGTCGAGCGGGCTTTACTGGGGCGGTTATGCCGGATCGGGTATTTCGGGTGGAACGGCCACCGTTATTTCCAACGGCAAGCCGAAAAGCGTCGGCGCCGTGAGCGTGACGGCGTCGTTGTTCAAGACGCTCGGCGTGCATCCCATGCTCGGGCGCTGGATCGATCCTGCAAGCAACCGACCGGGCGGTCCGCGCGAGGTGGTGGTGAGTTACGGCTTCTGGCGAAGCGCGCTGGGCGGCGAACGTGACGCGATCGGAAAGCCGCTCGAGATAGATGGCGAACAGTACACGGTCGTGGGCGTCATGCCGAAGTCTTTCGCATTTCCCTCCCGTACCACGCTCTTGTGGCGTTCAATGGTTTTGACGCCGGAAGCGTTGAGCCCGGCGGCTCTGATGTCGTTCAACTGGAATATGATCGTGCGCCGCGCCCCGAACGTTTCTCCGGCTACCCTGCACACTGCGCTCAATACGCAACTGGAGCGCGGATTGTCGTCGATCCCGAGTCAGGACGCGCAAAAGATGCAGAAGTACAAGCCCTACGCCGACGCGATTCCGCTGCGTAAATGGTTTGGCGGCGCGGCCGGCAACCAGTTGCTGCTGATGCAGCTCGGCGCCCTTCTTTTGCTGATTCTTGCCGCGGCCAATCTGGGCAATCTGGCGTTGGTGCGGATGCTCCGCCGGCGTCACGAGCTCGGGTTACGGCTCGCGCTTGGCGCGAACCGGCTCACGTTGCTGCGCTTGGCGTTCAGTGAAACCCTGCCACTGGGCATCGCCGCCGCGATCCTCGGTTGGATTCTCTCGCGCATAGGTGCGTCGGCGCTCACGCATTTCGGCATCGCCTCCGGTGGAACCGCTTTTGCGATCGACGGGGGCGACAGCGTGGCGTGGCTCGGGGTTGTACTGTCGCTGATCGTTGCGTTTATCGCCTTGAGCGCGCCGATGTTCCTGGTACGCTCGCGTCATCTGATGGGATTGCTTCAGTCCGGCGGCGGCAAAGGTGCCGCGGGCGGGCGTGGCTCTAAACGCACGCGAAAGGGCCTCAGCGTCGTTCAAATTGCGCTTGCCGTCATGCTTTTGAGCGCGTCGGCGCTGGTGGGGTTGTCATTGCAGCGGACGCTCAACCAGAACACGGGTTTCAAACCCGACAATTTGACGGTTGCGAGCGTCAATCTCACGGGATCGGCTTACGACAGTTATGGCAAGATCGTGGGCGCGTGGCGTGCCACGCAAAGTGCCGTGGCTGCGTTGCCCGGTGTGCGTGCGGTTGGCGTGGGTACAGGCGTGCCGTTCACGAGCGGCGGTTCGCAGAATCCCTTTCAGGTGGCGAGCCAGGGAGCAGCAGCCCACGGCCGAAGCATTTTCACGAATGTAACGGTCGCCGGTGTCACGTTGCTGAAAACACTGGACTTGCGCTTATTGCACGGGCGTTTGCTTGATGCAGCCGATGCCCAAGGCGACGCTTATAACATTGTCGCGGATGCGAGCTTTGCCAAGGCGTTGTTCGGAACCACGAATGTCGTCGGGCGCAGCGTGGAGACCAGTGGCTATACTTTTCGTATCGTCGGCGTCGTTGCCCCCATCCGGACTCATTCCGGTCACGGTGGTTTCAACACTTCCCGCGGAACGGTCTTCGTTCCGCCCACGAAAACAGCCAACTTATTCTCAATCCGGCCAATCGTTATCGTGATCCGCTCGCCGTTGCCGGCGCCTGCGGTGGTGCGCGAGCTGAAGTCGGCGCTGGCGCAGGCGCTGCCGGGGCAGGCGATTACGCAGGTTTCCTCGATGCGCGGTCTCATCGCCGATTCGACGCAAGGCACTTCGGCGCTCGCAACCTTGTTGATCGCCTTCGGCATTCTCGCCTTTGTGCTCGCGAGCATCGGCACTTACGGCGTGGTTGCCTATCTCACGCGCCTGCGCCGGCGCGAGTTCGCGATTCGACTCGTACTCGGCGCGCGGCCTTGGCAGATCGAATGGCTGGTGCTGGGTCAGGGCGTTGCCCTGTGGGCATTCGGCGCGGTAATCGGAATCGGACTCGCGTTCCTCTTCGGGCGGTTCCTGCACGGCCAACTGTATGGGGTAAGCCTGCTCTCGCCCGCAGCCTACATTGTGCCAGCACTCGTGCTCGGATTCGTGGTAGCGCTCGCTTCCTGGCTGCCGGCCCGCCGGG
>JBOIBN010000150.1:0-2638 GCA_050739575.1 Gammaproteobacteria bacterium | reverse complement strand
GACCCACACGCAGCGCTGAGAGCCGAAAAGGTGTCAGGAACGAATGGCACTGTCGGGCTGAACGGACCTGGGTGTGCGCATATTGCGATCGACGCGGAGCCGGGAGGTCGTTAAAATTTCCGGCTCGCGGCAAGTGACCTTGCGGCGATGGGCCTTCCTTCGCTATTTTTTTAGTTAAGCCCTCCTTGGCTGGATCGCCACGATCAAAACCAAGGAGGGTTTTTCCATGCCCAGTCTACCCGATTCTGGCGACGGACGCCGTAGCGGTTTTCGCCAAATCGCCGAGGCCTTTCTCTCGCAACCGGGGCTGCCGTTCACGCGGCTTCTGTCCGCCGAACGGATCGAACGCGTGTTTGCCGAGCATGGCAATCTGTTCGGCGGCGCGGTTTATTCGACGGCAATGATGGTCTGGTCCTTCCTCGGGCAAGTCCTGCGCGACGGCAAAGAGGCGTCTTGTCAGGCGGCCGTGGCGCGGGTGGTTGCCCATCAACAACTAATCGGCGGCGCGATCCCGACCGCCGACACGGGCGACTATTGCCGAGCTCGGGCCAAGTTGTCCGAAGCCGCCTTGCACGCGCTCACGGTCGAGGTGGGAGCGCAAGCCGAACAGGAAGCGAAGCCCGACTGGTTGTGGAAGAATCTGCACGCGAAGCTCGTCGACGGCTTTACCTTCACCATGCCCGACACGCCGGCCAATCAGGCCGCGTACCCTCAGCCGAATTCGCAAAAGCCGGGCTTGGGATTTCCCATGGCCCGCGCTTGCGAGATTCTTTCGCTGGCCACGGGCTGCGGCTTGGATTTGGCGATCGGCCCCTACTCCGGCAAAGAGACGGGCGAGACGGCGCTGTTGCGCGGCCTGCTGGGGTCTTTTTCGGAAGGCGACCTGCTCGTGGCCGATCGGTACTACTGCTCCTTCTTGATGATCGCACTGCTGCTACAGCGCCAGGTCGACGTCTGCGTGCGGCTGCACCAGCGTCGGCGGGCCGACTTTCGCCGCGGCCGTCGGCTGGGGCCGGACGATCACTTGATCATGTGGACCAAGCCGCCGCGGCCGGAGTGGATGGATGAAGAGACGTACGCCGCGATTCCCGAGACCTTGACGCTGCGCGAGATTCGCTATCGGATCGTCGTTCCCGGCCGCCGCGTGCAGTTATTGACGGTGGTTACGACCTTGCTCGACGCCGAGGTCTACTCTCGGCAAGACATCGCCGAGCTCTATCGTTTTCGCTGGAACTCGGAGTTGGATATACGCTCGATTAAACAAACGTTGAATTTATCTCATGTGCGTTGCAAGTCGCCGGAGATGGTGCGTCGGGAATTGTGGGCCACGCTGCTGGCTTACAATCTGGTCCGCACGACCGCGGCGGCGGCGGCGGCGTTGCACGACAAACGGCCGCGGCAGATCAGCTTCACGGGCGCCTGCCAGTATGTTTTGGCGTCGTGGTCGACGATCACGAGGGAGGGAGGCGGCGCCGACGAAGCGCTGCGACGTTGCCAGACGATGCTCGAGCAAATCGCTCAATGCGAGGTCGCCAATCGCCCCGGTCGGATCGAGCCACGCGAACTAAAGCGCCGCAGGCACGGCTACAAATTGATGGAAGAACCGCGCGCCACACTTCGCGCGCGACTGGCGGAGCATAACTAGCCTGCCCGCCGCAAGTTAGAACGCCGACAGTGCCATTCGTTCCTGACACCTTTTTATCTGCACCCCCATCTTCTCGTTCACACGATGACAAAATGAAATAAGGACGCGGTTATTGCAAGGGTTACTGCCAAGTATCGGAGCTTGCCGTGTTCATTCCTGAGCGCAACTGCGGCGAGCAATAACGCAATCGCCATAGACAGCAGCGACGCAGCGAAGGCCATTGCGAGTTCGCTCAATTGTGTGTCACGATCACCAAGTCCCGTCGCAATGTTCGATGACAGTCCCAGCACGTGCATGTAAAATGAACCTGCGGCGATTGACGCCACAATGCTCCCCAACGACCAGTGAATCGGCGCCACAAACGCTGCGCATCGCTTGGGGACATCATAAAGGACTTTCATAATAACTGCCTTTACAACTCAGACTCGCACGCGTTCTGTGCTTCGATAGCGCACCGCTCACGACCGAAGGCGAGCGTGCAAAAGTGATGTGCGAACTCGTGAATTATTAACGACGCAAGAGCGGAGGCGCCATATTCGCAAGCCAGTTTGGAGAAATAGATATTTGCGCCCGGATACGTCCATGTTGGGTACAAGAAACCCCATCCCGGACAAAAATAGAGCGCGTAGCCAACCGTTCCAGAAAGGCTTTCTCCCACCGTCGTTGTTGCGGCGCCGTGCGCGTCGAACCATTCCTGGCACGCGCCGCCGCCGTTCAGCGCACGGTTGACCATTGCAAGCGCCTTATTTATGGTCGCCAACGAGCAGCCACATGGCACCGAGGTTCCCCCGCACCACTTAACCTCCAATGGCTTGTGCGGATCTTCGCAGCCTCCGTAGCTGCCGTAGTTATCACCGGTGCAACTGTTCCAGTTGTCGCAACCGGGCTCGGGGAATGCGCGGCCGCGACATTCAGGCGGCGACGGAACTCCACCAAACGGAGGCCGCAATCCGCTCGGGTCCATAAAGACGACGGGATTGTTAGCCGCATACG
>JBOIBN010000149.1:0-2653 GCA_050739575.1 Gammaproteobacteria bacterium | reverse complement strand
GGCCGAGTTGCCGCCCGGCCCGCGCCGCGCGAGCAGCGCAGGGTAGCCGGAGTGCATGGACGCACGAAGGCCGAGCCCGTCGGCGCAATGCTTTTGCCTACTTTTGGCGAAACAAAAGTAGGTCCCGCCGAAGGCGTGCTGCGCTCAATGCGCAACAAGCGTAAACACTCTGGGCAGGCACACAAAGAAATGGCCCCCCAGAGAGCATTCCCCGCCGGAGGCGATCCGCGCGAAGCGCGTAATCGAAACCTATCTCATCTCGCCGGTCAGGACGACCGGCTCCGGACTGTGCGCCGTGGGGCGAGCCGAGATTCTATGGTTTTGGTCAAGCGCCGGCGAACCTCGGATCGAAGGTCGTGTGGTGTTTGTCCAGCGCATAGGCCACGCGCATCAACTTGCGCGCGAGCACGACGAGTGCGGCCGTCGAGGACAAGCCCTTCGCACGCTGGCGCTCATAGAACGGCTTCCAGGTCGGGGTGCGGGCCGCACTCATGGCAGCATTGAACAGCAGGCAACGCAACTGCGCGGGCCCGCGCTTGGACAGATGTCGCCGACCCCGGCGCTGACCCGAGTCGCGGGCTCTGGGGTCAAGACCCGCGTAGGCCACCGCCGCATCGCTGCGGGCAAAGCGCACGCGCGAGAACAGCTCCGTGAGCGCTGCGCCCGACAGCGGTCCGATGCCCGGGATCGAGCACAGCTGCGCGAAGCGCGTGCGCCCCTCGGGTAGCGCCGCGATTGCATGCGCCAGCTCCTGCTCCATCGCGCGTTGCAAGCTCATCAAGCCCTTCAACACGGCCGCGCGCTCAGACTCGAGTTCCTCCAGGTCCGCCAGACTCGCCCGCAACATCCCTCGCGCCACCACCAGTTTCGCCCGGCGCTTAAGCAAGCGGGCGATGCGCTCCTGCGCAGGACTCGGCGGCTCCCAGGGGTGCAGAGCGCCATGCTCCTGAGCGAGGTAGCGGGCCAGGAGTTCGGCATCCACCCGATCGGTCTTCGCGCGTCGCCCGAGCGCCCGGGCGTAGTGACACACGTCTTGGGGGTTCAGCAGATACACCGTGAGCCCGCGCCCGTGAGCAAGCTCGGCCAAGCGGCGGTGATAGCCGCCGGTGGACTCCAACGCCAGGCAACTGCCCGCGGGCAGGCGCGCGAGCCAGGCGCGTAACACCTCGGTCTCGTTGGCAAGGCTGACTACCCCGGGCTCGCCCAACACCGCCACCACCACTTCGGCCTTGGCGACGTCCACACCGATGACACAACCTACACTATTCATGACTGCCTCCGCGGATGCACAATGAGTGGGTGTCGGGGTGGCCATCTCGGACAGCGTGAGCTTGCATTAATCGGCGTTCGCAACCGCGACGCTAGATTCCACATCGACGCTCAAGAGATGGGGTGGGGAAGTTCTCGGCTCGTCTGTCCGGCCCACGCCGGCAGATGCAGCGAAGCGTCCCTCCACCCCGACGCCTTGGATATACACCAAGACGCCACCAACCATACAAGCAGCGGAGCGCGACGCGGGGGAAAGGGCGGAGTGTTTGAGGCCGGAGCGATATATCGCGCAGGCCGAGTTGCCGCCCGGCCCGTGCCGCGCGAGCAGCGCAGGGTAGCCGTAGTGCATGGATGCACGAAGGCCGAGCCCGTCGGCGCAATGGCTTTTCCTACTTTCGCCGTAACGAAAGTAGGTCCCGCGGAAGGCGTACAACGCTCGTTATGCAAGGAGCGCAAACACTCTGGTTAGATGCACCAAAGAAACGGTGTCCGTCGGAGACGATCCGCGCGAAGCGCGTAATTACAATTCCGGCATCGGAGATTCGGTCTTTTCGGTTGCGGGTGACGGCGCCGTGTTTTCGGCACGGTGCAGCATCTCTTCCGCGAGCGCAAGGTAAGCCAGCGAACCGCGCGAGGTGCGGTCATAAACCAGCGCCGGCGCGCCATAGCTGGGCGCCTCGGCTAACCGCACGTTGCGTGGAATCACCGTCCGGTAAACGCGATCCTTGAAGTGCAGGACGAGTTGCGCGGATACGTCGCTGGTGAGATTGCTGCGCGGATCGAACTGCGTGCGCAGGATGCCTTCGATCGCGAGGCCGGGATTCACGGTCTTGCGGATACGCCGGATGGTGTCGGCCAAGGCAGAAAGACCTTCCATCGCATAGTACTCGCACTGCATGGGAATCAACACGCCGTCGGCCGCGGCCAGCGCGTTGACGGTCAGAAGATTCAGCGCCGGCGGACAATCCACGAAGATGAAGTCGTAGCTTTCCACAATCAGTTCGAGCGTGTTCTTCAAACGGTGCTCGCGTCCGAACTCCGCAACCAGACGCACCTCGGCGGTCGTCAGGTCCGCGCTTGCAGGTGCGAGATCGAAGGCGAGCGTATCGAACCGCAAATTCTGGATAATGGCGGAAAATTCGGCTTCACCGAGGAGCACGTTGGCCGTTGTTGCGGCCAGTTGGCGCGGATCGACGCCGCAGCCGGTGGTCGCGTTCGCCTGCGGATCGAGGTCCACCAGCAGCACCCGGCGGTCGCTCGCGGCGAGCGATGCGGCGAGATTGACGGCGGTGGTGGTTTTGCCCACGCCGCCCTTCTGATTCGTGATCGCGATGACTCGCCCCATTCCTATTTCCCTGTTTCCCGTTCCAATACCACTACGTGC
>JBOIBN010000148.1:0-2661 GCA_050739575.1 Gammaproteobacteria bacterium | reverse complement strand
CCTTTTGACCGGACTCACTTTTCTGAGCCACCCGGAATGAGAGTCAGGGCGGGTTGATGATCTGAGTTTGAGTGATGGTTGAAGGGAGGAACGTCGGCAAGCTCTCGGCGGAGGGAAGGCCCGGCTTGGCGGGCCTGACCGGAGCCGGGAGCTTGGTTCAAAAGTTCGGCGCGATACTCCGCCGGGACTTTATAGGCGATCGAGCTATGCGGTCGGATTTTATTGTATTCGTCCCGAAAGCTACGGGCGATGACCTGCGCTTCGAGCACGCTGCCGAGCAGTTCGCGGTTGAGGCATTCATCGCGAAAACGGCCGTTGAAGCTTTCGTTCACACCGTTTTGCCACGGACTGCCCGGTTCGATGAAGCGTGCGATGATGCCCGATTCCTTCAGCCAGCGCTGGAGCGCGCCAGCGATAAACTCGCCGCCGTTGTCGCTGCGCAGATGTCGGGGCCTGCCGTGTCGGCCGCTGGCCGCCTGCAACGCCGCCACCACGGCGCGTGCGCCGAGCCGGCGACTGGCGACGACGTCGATGCAATAGTGGCTGCCTTCGTCGACGATTGTCAGGAACTTTACCGTCGTGCCACGCTGCGTGACATCGAACACCAGATCCACGCACCACACGTCGTTCACGCCTTCGGCCTTCAGTTTCGCGTCTGGCCGTGGCGGACACTTCGGGCGTCGCGCCGGGCCGGTGATCCGCAGACCTTCCAGCCGTCGGATGCGTTGCACCGTGCGTCTGGCGCAGGCCAAGCCTTCGCGCAACAGCAGCGCGTGCACCCGGCGATAACCGTAACGGGGATGACGCCGCGACAGCCGAGCAATGCCAGCGGCAATCTGTTGCGCTCGCGGCGTCGGCGGCCGGCAGCGATACGCCCACGTCGAGCGGGCCAGCCCAAGGTAGCGGCACGCCTGACGCTGCGAACACTCGCCCGCCGCCACCACGCCTTGAGCAGCGTGGCGTTGTTGCGACGGGCTCACCATTTTTTTGCGTTCACGATTTTGAGCACGTGAATGTTCAGCGCCTGGTCGGCGACCACGCGCTTGAGTTGCGCGTTCTCCTCGCGCAGCGCCTTTAGCTCCTTCACTTCGTCCAGTTCCAGCGCACCGTATTGCTGCTTCCAGCGATACAACGTCGCCTGACTGATGTTCACCTCGCGACAGACCGCTTCCGCGGTCTCCCCGTGGTCGATCCGGCGCAAGATTCCGACGATCTGCTCCGGGGTATGTCTTTTTCCTTTTGGCATGTCTGGGGCTCCTTCGTTGAGGCCCAGACTCTCATCGGCAATGGCTCAGTTTCCGTGCGTCAGGTCAGGGAGAGGCGGGGCGCAGCCCCGTCCTCTCCCCACTTCGGAACTCACGAACGTGTTTCCGGGTAATTTGCCGGCAGGGCTTTCGAACCGGCTTGGCTGGGTTTTGCTTCGGGGCGACCGACGTAGGCAGTGGGTGAGAATCGGCCACCTTCGGCATCGTAATGCAGATTGCCGAGATGGACGTTGGCGAAGTGCAGTTCGGTTTGCCCACTGGCGTTGAGTCGAAGGCCAACGCGTTTGCCCGCAAACGCCTCGCCAATGTGGTAATTTTTCCCCTCGTGCGCGAGGTGGTCGCTTTCGGTCACTTCCTTCACTTCGAACTCTGGCGGGTAGACGATCGGTTTGTCGTTCTCGTTGAGCCGGCGTGCACTCGGCTGGTAGATCTCGGCCGGCCGTTGTTGCTCGAGCGACTCGTGTGGTCGCTCATGATTGTACGTATAGCGCCACCGTTCAAATCGACGTTGCTGCGCGGCGAGGTTGGCCGACGGCGGTTGAGTCGCTTCCGCTTTGAGGTCCTTGTGCATGCGCTCGTGTGAGCCATTGTCCTGCGGCGACGCCGGCCGGGTAAACTCCACCTCGATTCCCTGCTCGATCCACCAGACGCTCAACCGTGACAGCCGCCCCAATCCGAGCGAGGCGAAGGGCGAACCGAGATCGACCCGGATTATCTCGGGAACACCTGCCTGACGCATGAGGGAACTGAAGGTGAAGTGCGTGCGATTGAAGCGCTGGTCGGGTTGCGCTCGCACCGCCAGGACGAAGTGGCTGTACCGATCGCACACCGTCAGCGGATCACAACGCTGGCCATTGCCGAGGATGAACCAACCCTTGAAGTCGACCGTCCACACCTGGTTCGGCTGCGTCGGGATCGTCAGATCCTCGTTCAGCGCGTGATAGGCGCCGGGCCGGCGATGCCGGCGAACACTCAACCCGTGCCGCCGCAGGATCTCTGCGATCGTGCTGCACGCCGGCGGCGATTCCACGCCATGCTTCTTCAGCAAGATATCCTGAATCTTTTTCGGTCCCCATGTCCGGTGCCGGCGGCGCTCCGCCAACACCAGTTCCTCGATCCGCTCGCCGGTACGATGAGGGCACGAATGTGGACAGTGGCTACGCGGCTGCAGCGCCTGCCAACCTCCCGCGGCGTACCGCTCGAGGTGCTTGTATGCCGTCTTGCGGCTAATCCCAAACTGCTCGCACAGGTCCGTGATCGTAAAACGATCGGTCTGCGCCAGCGTCA
The DNA here is from genome assembly GCA_050739575.1 of Gammaproteobacteria bacterium. Taxonomy (GTDB): domain Bacteria; phylum Pseudomonadota; class Gammaproteobacteria; order JAKDMP01; family JAKDMP01; genus JBOIBN01. The sequence continues at coordinate 109 of JBOIBN010000148.1, read as the reverse complement.
CAAAACGAATAATCTCTTCCATCGGGGTTACAGTTTGCCACGGCATCGTGGCGATATGTGTAACCCATCAGCCCGGATAAAGTGTTACCTATCCTGCCGGATCGTACCC
>JBOIBN010000147.1:0-2721 GCA_050739575.1 Gammaproteobacteria bacterium | reverse complement strand
ATACCTTACTCCGTCGTGCCGTCATCACCCGTTCATTCTGCCCATGTCGGGCAGGAGTTGGAAGTTCGATACCGGTGGCACCCCTATTTTGGCTGCAAGGTCTCGGTGCGTCGCGTAGAGCGGCGAGCGACAGGTCAGTTTCTTAAGGTGCAGGGACCGACCGGCGTCGTGGTCTCCATCGCCGGTTGGATGCTCGATCCCGTGGCGTGCGCTACGATGACGATAGGTGCGCCGCTTGTCGATCTGGCAGCACTTATCGAGCTAACGCGACTGTTGATAGGTGCGTCCGAGCCTTCACTCTGCCAGAGCGATGTCGGAATCGTTCTGGAGGAAGACAATGGTGTCTCTCAAATTGCCGGCGGCGGTGCCCGGGCGGCAGATGAACTTATTACTCGACAACGGCAGGCTGGAAGGGGTGGACGCCGCCGAGCGGAACAAGATGATCTCGGCGCTGGCCCAGATTCTGCTGCAGGCGGCCGGCCTCAGCGTCGAGGAGCTTGACGATGACGACAGGCACTGAGTTGATTCCGGCGGCCGTCCTCAAGCGGAAGGCGATCGTCTATGTCCGTCAGTCGACGCAATCCCAGGTCATGACCAACCTGGAGAGCAAACGGCGTCAATATGATTTGGTCGATGTTGCTCGCCAGCGCGGCTTCGTTGACGTTGAGGTCATCGATGACGATCTTGGCCGATCAGCTAGCGGAACGGTGGCGCGCCCCGGATTCGACCGCCTGGTTGCATCGCTGTGTGCCGGCAAGGTCGGCGCTGTCCTATGCTTCGATGCGTCAAGGCTCGCCCGGAATGGCCGCGATTGGCATCACCTGCTCGAATTGTGTGGGCTTGTCGAAGCCCGCGTCATTGATCTCGACGGCGTCTACAATCCCTGTCGCCCCAATGATCGCCTTCTCCTGGGTATGAAAGGCAGCATTAGCGAGTTCGAACTCGGCGTGCTGCGGACAAGAATGCTTGACGCCGCCCGGCAGAAGGCCGGTCGAGGCGAGCTGCGCCTATCGGTTCCGTTCGGCTATATCTGGCATCGCGAAGTCGGGCTTGGACTCGATCCGGACCGACGTCTCCAGGAGGTGATCCGGCTGATCTTCGCGCGCTTCCGTGAGCTCGGCAGCGCGCGCCAGGTATTGCTCTCGATGAAAGCCGATCAGATTCACTTCCCACGGCCCTCCGACGAGGGGCGCATGACCAGCTTCGACTGGATGCCGATCCGCTACCGCAACGTGATCGCGGTTCTCAAGAACCCGTTTTACGCCGGCGTCTACGTGTACGGGAAAAGCGAGAAGCGCACCGCCATCGTCGAGGGCCGAGCCCGGCGAAGTTACGGGCATGGCAAGCCGATGGGAACATGGGAGGTGATGATCAAAGACCATCACGAAGGCTACATCGACTGGGCGGAATACGAGCGCAACCAGAAGCAGCTCGCCCTCAACAATTATGGCCGTGCCGGAGGCGTGAAGACGGGCCGCGGCGGCAGGGCGCTCCTGTCGGGGATGATGATCTGTGGCCGATGTGGACGACGGCTGAGCGTTGCCTACACCGGCAATCCGCGGAGCCGGCCGGTATATCGCTGCGACAAGCCAAACCTTATGATGGGTCTGCCCCGGTGTATGACCTTCGGCGGACCGCGGGTTGATGCCGCGATCGCCAAGGAGTTGCTGCGGGTCGTGGAACCAATGGCGATTGACGCGGCGTTCGAGGCGGAGCGGATGCACCGGGAGCAACAGGAAGCCCAGCAACACATCCAAGACTTGGAGATGCAGCAGGCTCGCTATGAGGCAAGCCTGGCTGAGCGTCGCTACGCCGCCTGTGATCCTGACAATCGTCTCATCGCCGCGCAGCTGGAGAAGAACTGGGAGGTTGCGCTCCGGCGCGTTCGAGATCTCGAGACGCGCCAGCCCGCTGAACAGCAATCGGACATCAAAGTCGACCCGAATGCCTTCACCAACTTGGCAGACAATCTGTCGGCGGTCTGGAATGCGCCAGGCGTTACGATGCGTGCTCGCCAGCAACTCCTGCGGACATTGATTGCCGACATCGTCGTCGATGTCGACGATCAGGCACGCGATGTCATCCTCACGATCCACTGGCGTGGAGGTCAGCATTCCGAGCTACGCGTACGAAAGCCCCGAGCGGGCGAGCATGGTTGCGCAACAACCGAAGATGCGTTGGCGGTCATGCGCAGCATGGCCGGCCGGTGGTCCGACGAACATATCGCCGCATCGCTCAATCGAATGGGTTTTCCCACCGGTCAAGGCAAGACCTGGACGGCGCACCGCGTCGCGTCTGTTCGACGCGTGCGTGGAATCCATGCCTATCGATCCGCGGAAAAAGATGGCGAATGGCTCACCATGACCGAGGCAGCAAAGGCACTACGCACCACAAGCCATACCATACGGCGCCTTATCAGGACCGGAGTTCTCTCTGCCGTGCAGGTTGTTCCCGGCGCACCCTATCAAATCCGTGTTGACGATCTGGCGTCGGAGCCGGTCAAAACGGCAATGGCCCGAAAGGGCCGCCCGTGTCGCACTGTCGCCGCGGATACGCTTCCAATGTTTACAGACACTTGACGAAGGACTGCACAATGACTCAAGCATCGTGATCGGCCGGATCGCGCGTTCGACGGTGTTGCTGTCGAGTTCGATCCGGCCATCGTCGAGAAAGCGGGTGAGCCCTTCCCAACGCGTATGCACATACCGGATCGCCTCGGCG
>JBOIBN010000146.1:0-2722 GCA_050739575.1 Gammaproteobacteria bacterium | reverse complement strand
CACCTATTCCGACCAGCGCATCGCCCTGTCCAGGGCAGTGCTGAACTGGCTGGCGACGTTGCCGAAAGAAAGCAGAACCGCGCCCTGAGGTGACGGCCCGGATGAGTCCGGCTCACTCTGCCCCATGCTTGGCCGATGCATCCGGGTTGAACGCCGGGTGTTGCGCGTCCCGGACATGACACGGCTCCGTTGCGTGATGCTCGCGCCACAAGCGGAATTTTCATGAGCAAGCGATCGGGTTTCCGCATCCGGCCCAAGGCGTGGACCATCGCGGCGGTCGCCATGGGCGTATTGTTCGCCGGTGCCGTGCTGGCCGCGGCGTTTGCACCGTTCGTTTACGCCGAGCTGATGCCCCGGTTGCAGCCCCACGTGATCGTCGATCCCGCACCGGCGAGGATCGCCAAGGGCCGCATGTTCGATGACTATTTCGTGGTGCAGGATCTCGGCGCGGGAACCTTCGCCATTGGCGAGCCACGCTACTACCAGCAGAACTACTCCTATCTGATCATCGGCACGAAGCGGCCGCTGATGTTCGACTCGGGCTCCGGCACGCGCGACATCGGCAAGGTGGTGAAATTTCTGACCCACCTTCCCGTCACGGTAATGGTCTCCCATCTGCACTTCGATCACTTTGGCGGGATCGGCGCATTCGATCGCGTGGCCATGATCGATCTGCCGCAAACGCGTGCAGACGTGTCGGACGGGCGCCTCCGGCCGGGCCGTTACGAGTACCTCGGCTTTTGGGACGGGCGCAGCGCCCCGTCGACGCGAGTCACCGAATGGCTGGCTCCAGGCGCCGTGATCGACCTGGGCGGCCGCTCGTTGACGGTCCTGTCCACGCCCGGTCATACGCCAAGCTCCGCAGCTTTGTTCGATGCAGCGAACCATCGGCTCTTCATCGGCGACTACGTCTATCCCACGACACTGTATGCGTTCCTGCCGGGCGCGAGCTTGTCGGCCTATCGCCGGACGGCACGGCGGCTGCTCGCAACCTTGCCTGACGATACGATCTTGTGGACTGCGCATTGCTGTCGAAAAGGCGAGGGCGTGGCGGCGCCCTGGCTGACCATGAAGGACGTTCGCGATCTGGACACGACATTGATATCGATGAAGGCGGGCACCGCAACGTTCACAGGGTTTTACCCGCGCCGCTATCCGGTCAATGACCAGATGACTTTGGCGACCGGTTTTCCTTGGAACAATCGCTGATTCAAAGGGGAAAACTGGGGTCAGAGTGATCAGAGTCGAGTTTTTGAAAAGGGGGCGGGGTAATCAAGCCGCTCGCGGCATCATGCAGCAATCCGTTCGATTCGGGCCGCCTTGTTGCCCAGCGCGCGGTGCGCTCTTTCGAGGTCGTAGTCGGCCTGCAGGCCGAGCCTTGCGCCAACAAGTTTTGGCACGCCGTGCACACCCCGGGCGAAACTCGCACGCTCACCGACGTCTCACGTCACGGCTGTTTGACTCCGCGGCCTCTCAAAATGGCTTTCCATTGCTTCTGGTCCTGCGAGACCTCGATCTTCACCGTCACCTCGGTCGGGGACGTATAGACGTAGCTGATGCGGTCGTAGCTTTTCTTGCCGTGCGCATCTTCTTCGCCGGTCTCGGTCCAGGTGTTGCCCCGAATGCTCATTCGCGAGGCGAAGGGTTTTGCGCCGCTGCTGCCGACGGCAAACATCTCGTAATGCCAGTAGCTCTTGTCGCGGGCGTTCCAGGTGTCTGCGACCAGTGATTGCACCTTGTGTCCCGACCAGTCGTTGTCGAAGCTGCACATCAGGAAAAGTTTGTCGGCGGACCAGCCGCAATGTTCGTCCCAAGTGAAGGTACCGGTCTTGCCACCCGCTTTGTCTGGCGCCGTGGTGCCGTGGTAGATCCAGTGACCCGCCTGCACATCCAGGCCCTTCAGCTCGGGCGCGGGTAATGGGAAGCCACTGGCAAACACCGGTGCAGCAAAAAGCAGGGCACCGAGAACGGCAATTCGCATGGCAGGCTCCTTGGGCTCGGAAAACAGGGATCAGGGTGGAGTTTCAAAAAGGGACGAAGGCAATCAATCGGTGCGCGTCACGGAGAAAACAGGGGTCAGAGCCGACTTTCTGAGCTGTCGCCGGGGTGTGGCGCCGATGGCGGCAGGCTCGACGGATTGCATGGTCGGCTGGCGTTTGCGGCGGTTGCGTTGGGGTGTTGCGATCCTTGGTGTCGGGAATGCGGCACTCTCCGCTTGATTTCAGGCAGCGCTGCCGGTCAGCGTTTCGGGGGGCACCTCGACTGAAATCAGGTCGCGTTTTCGGAACCGGAGTCTTTCGCGAGCATCCAGTCCACGGCGGCTTGGCAGTGGAGTTCGGTTGTGTCGACGCGCGGGATGTCCGGCGCGTCCTCTGCGCGCAGCAGCATGCCGAACTCGGTGCAGCCGAGGATCACCGCCTGCGCCCCCGCGGTTTGCACCCGGCGCATGATTGTGATGAAACGTTCGCGCGATGCCGCTTCCACGCGTCCTTTCACGAGTTCGTCGAAGATGATCTGGTGCAGCGCGTCTTGTTCTTGCGGCGTCGGCACGCTGACGGACAGACCGTGGCGTTCCAGCCGTTCGCGGTAGAACGGCTGGGCCATGGTGAAGCGGGTGCCGAGCAACGCGGCGCTGCGGTGGCCGTCGGCCAGCAAGGCGTGGGCGGTGATGTCGGCAAGGTGCAGCACCGGAACGCTGACGGCCGCCTCGACCGCAGGCGCC
>JBOIBN010000145.1:0-2726 GCA_050739575.1 Gammaproteobacteria bacterium | reverse complement strand
GCCCCGTGTGATGGCAAGACTTCCGATCCTAGTGTAGTGCGCTGTAAATAAATCAACTTATATCGCGATTTGCCGTCCAACCAGCAAGGAGGGCAAAGTCATGCGAGTTGCCGAGAAGATTGCACTGAATCCCCAGGACGAGCACGGGTTGCGGGTGCTCTCCCAGCGCAAGCGGGTCGAAGTCCGGATGCAGCAACGCGCCCGCATCATCCTGCTGGCCGCGAAGGACAAGCAGAACAAGGAGATTGCGGCCGAGGTCAAGCTGGATCGGCCCCAAGTGGCGGTGTGGCGCAGGCGCTTCCTGGAGGGCGGCATCGACGCGCTGCGACACGATGCTGCGCGACCCGGGCGCCCAGCCAAGGTGAGCGCGAAGGTCGAAGACCGCATTGTGGAGACGACGTTGCACGAGAAGCCAACCGCGCGGACACACTGGAGCGCGCGCACGCTGGCGGCCAAGCTGGGGCTGAGTGCGACGACGGTGCGCCGGGTATGGCGGCGCAATGGCCTCAAGCCGCATTTGCAACGGACCTTCAAGCTCTCGAACGACCCGCACTTCGTGGACAAGCTGCGCGACATCGTCGGCTTGTATCTGAATCCGCCCGAGCACGCGCTGATCTTCAGTTGCGATGAGAAAAGCCAGATCCAAGCGTTGGATCGTACCCAGCCGGGCCTGCCCATGAAGCGCGGACGCGCGGGCAGCATGACGCACGACTACAAGCGCAACGGCACCACCACCTTGTTCGCGGCGCTGAACGTGCTCGACGGGCAAGTTATCGGCCAATGTCAGCAGCGCCATACCCACGCCGAGTGGTTGCAGTTCCTGCGCAAGATCGATCGCCAGGCCCCGAAAGACTTGGCGCTGCACCTCATCGCCGACAACTACGCGACCCACAAGCATCCGGAAGTCCAGAAGTGGCTGGCCAAGCATCCCCGCTTCCACATGCACTTCACCCCCACCAGTTCGTCGTGGCTCAACATGGTCGAGCGCTTCTTCCGTGACATCTCCGAGAACCGCATCCGGCGTGACAGCTTCGTGAGCGTGCGCGAGTTGATCGCGGCCATCCACGGGTACATCGCCGAGAACAATCGCAACCCGAAGCCCTTCATCTGGACGGCCAAAGCCGATGACATCCTCGCCAAGGTCACCCGCGGCAAGGCCGCGCTCGCGAAGATACGGAAATAAGTACATGACTGTTCGGCGCACCACACTAGATTATTTTGGTAACAAATCCGCGCCCACAATTGGCACACAACTCAGCCACCGCGCGGCTTGGCGTCCGGCGGAACGACAAAAAACGTCAGGAACTTCGGTTTAATCACCCAATCCAAGCCTTCAATGAGCGCCTGGAACTGGGCCGGCCTGAGCGCCGTGACCACGCCAGAGGACGACCGCGCTCCGCCATAGCGCCCCCATTCCAGTCGCTTGCCCCAGATACAGTACCCGCCCGCCTCGAAGTACAGGCACTTCAGCTGGGTGTGGCGCCGGTTGACGAACACGAAGCCGTGCCCGCCCAGGGGATCGCGCGCCAGCTGGCTGCGTACCCACGCCGCCAACCCGTCGTAGGACTTGCGCATGTCCGTGGGCCGGGCGCACAACCAAAGCTGCAGCGGCAGGTTCATGATCCCTGCCGCAGCCGCAGGCACAGCCCATCGCCCAGCTCGAGTTCCATCGTCCAGCCCGCTGCGTTCGTGGCCGGAAACGCCTGGCTCGCCACCGGACGCATCAACGGAGCAAACAGCGGCGCGCCCAACGCGTGGGACGGCCGCGTCACCTTGGCCCCCGCCGCGTGCGATGGCGCGCGACCATAAAAGCGCCGCTTCCACAACTGGAAGGTGCTCTTGGCCAACCCGTGTGCGGCGCAGAATGCGTCCTGGCTTTGACCACTGCCGCGCTGCTCGTCAACCACTTGACGCCACTCTTCCGGCGTGTGGGCCACGTGTTGCGCGTCTGCCATCTCCGTCTCCTGCATCGTGTGAACTGCGGGAGACATTACCCACTGGCGCGGGCTCTGCCTACAACGTCGTGCTTTGAGTAGAAAGGGGTTTCCCGCTTCAACGGCGTGAAGCTGAAGACCTTGCCGACAAACTGTATGCAGCGATGACCAGGTAACCCGGACGCGGCCAGGCTCTCGGCCGCAGCGACACCTTCCCAACTCTCAAAGGAGTTCACTATGAGCACTGATACCACGCAATCCCCTCCCCCGGCCGGCTCCAGCCCCGACGGCGGCGCCAACGGCAAACGCCAGCTCAATGAAATTCGGCGCGTGGACCACGTCGGCGGCAAGCCGGATAGAACGTTTCCCGGCTATGTGTCGGAGCACTATCACCAGGACGGCAATTCGTTTCGTTCCGCCTACCTCCCGGACAAGATCGAGTTCGTTGATCGGGGAAACCGGATGCACGCCTACCGTCCGGTGAGCCGCTTCATCCAACGGACTTTGGTGGAAACCGCACCGGCACGCGGCTGGAAGGAACTGGAAGTCACGGGTGATGAACGCTTCCGGCAGGCCATCAACATCGAGGCAGCCTCGCGAGGCATGCCGGTGAGGGGCTATACCCCCACCGAACAAGATACGGACATCCTGCAGCGGCGTGCTGAACGCAAAGCCGCCGAGTCGAATCCGATGGTGCAGGCGTACCTTGAAGCTGAAACCAATCTGCAGCGCAACGCGGCTGTCAAGCAGTACCCGCAACTCAAGCAGGCCTTCGCCGGCGAAGCCGCGGCC
>JBOIBN010000144.1:0-2917 GCA_050739575.1 Gammaproteobacteria bacterium | reverse complement strand
GCATCCCGCCTCCCATGTCGCCGGGCTCACCCCGCGGCTATGGAAGCAGTGCTTCGCCGCGAACCCGCTGCGCTCAGCCTTGCATACCCTCGCCGCGTAGACCAGACGCCCCGGGCTTACCGGTTACATTTCGCAGGCCACAGCCGCCGGTCTTGACCGTCCGGAAGGGTTGCGGGCTTCGGCTCCGAGGTCGGCGCGGCGGTGGTACGGCCAGGTCTCAATCCCTTACAGCCAAGCCCTTACGGAGCAATTGGGGGTCTCGCCTGGCTAGAGTTCCACACCTAGCATGGGCTTTGCCATGTCGATGAGTTTTCCGGCCTGCGCTTCGATGTGAGCTGCAATGCCTTCGAGGAATGTCCTTTCCGCATCTGAATAGCCCGGTTCTTTCAACTGCAGGGCGGCAGCCTCGGCGGCGGCTGAACCCATCCGCCGCATTTCGCGGGCAAGCAGACTGCGTGCTGTACCGGTGTGTTGAGCGAACACTGCCCAGTCGTAGGGCATGACTCTATCGGCATGAAATTCATCGCCATAGGCCATCGCGAACTCGTGGTCGAGTCCACGGTACTGCGTCACACTGACCAAATCGTAGCAGGGTGTCAGCGTGAGCCCTTCTGGTGCGCAGAAGAACGAGACATTCTTGCCGTGCGCATCGCTGTTGCCGATCAGATACTGCAGCAGTGCCCAGCGGAGCAGGTCGCGTCGCGTCACTGCCGGCTGTACGGCGTAGGCTGCGAGCGAGAACACGCGCTCGAAGCTCACGCCATCCCGTATGTGAGCCACATCGCGGCCTGACCCGAAGTTGTGTTCATACTTGTATGCGGCCGGCAGATCAAGTCCCTGGCAACCATCGATGACGTGCAGGCGGCGTACGTCCTGTGCATTGCGTTGCCTGTCGAAGCGTTCCACGATCAGCACCGGATCCGGCAGGCGAGCAATTCCAACGTTGGCAACGGACAATCCCAATCGCCGCGCCAACTGCATGCAGAAGTGCTCGTTCGCTACCAGTATCGGCAGTCGATTGCCGGCAGGCTCGGGTTTGAGGATATGCGTGGAAGCTAGTGCACCTTCGACCAGGAACATCCGCTCGTCCACCATGTAGACCGCGAGCTTGTCCTGGAAGCCAGCGATGGAAAGACGCACGCGTTCATCCCAGACCGACATCGGGATCTCGGCGCGTTCCGCCATGCGCTCGGCGAACTCCCGGCGTGTGATCTCTCGGCGCGTATCGGCATGGTGCGGGGGCGCAGCTTCGGTAGAGAACGATAGGGCACCGGAGGTTTCCTGGCCCAACACGCGGATCAGTCCGTAGAGATTGTTGCGCGCGACCTGATGGGTCGTCGCCACGATGTCCAGGGCCCGGCCTTCGGGCAGCAGGTTTTCCAGAAAGCGTCGTACCGTGCCGGAGGCAGCCGCGGGGCTCAGGGGGAGAATGTGAGGGGAGATCGAGTAGGCCGAGCGCCGGCGGCGCCACGCGTCCGAGTATTCAAAGGAGAAGCGGTCCTCGAGGGATTCGTAGCCGACCGTGCCGACAGTTTCGGCTCCATCGAAGACATGGAAATGGTAAGTGGTCATGGTGGGGGCGGTTCAGCAGGCAGCAGGTCCGCGATCCGCTCTTTCTCGACCACCAGCAGGACCAGTCCCAGGCCGTCCAGCACAGCGAGCAGGCGCTGCGTGCTGACCCCGGACTTGCCGTTTTCAAGGCGGGACAACAGGTCTACCGAGACGCCGCACAGCGCCGCAGCGTCATCGATGCGCAGGCTACTGGCTTTCCTGCGTGCTCGGATCTGCCTCCCGAGGGCAGGGAGAGTGCGTATTACGGTTTCGCATTCCTGGAAACTAGCCACGACGTCTTCCTCATCCGGCATCAGTTTCTGAATATCAGAAACGATAGCAAGAGGAATGAGGTGAGTCCATGAATTTCTGATATTACGAAATTACTGTCGGCTCAGGCCACGATTTGCACGTAATCGTCCGTCGCTCCCTTCTGCGCCAGGATGACTTGGCGAGGTTGCTGACCGCGTCGGCTGGGCCACGAAGAATCACCGTCTCGAGCACGCTGGCACAGGATGCCGGTCCGGTGACGTTCGCCATCCTCCTTATGCGCAGGCCCCGTGCTGCGGCAACGGCAACAGGTCCAGCACGGTTTCGGACGGTCGACAGAGCTTCACGCCCAGCGGTGACACGACCAGCGGGCGGTTAATGAGGATCGGATGCGACATCATCGCGTCGAACAGGGCATCGTCGCTCAGGCTTTCGTTGCCGAGGTCCAATTCCGCGTAGGGCGTGCCCTTCTCGCGGAGCAACGCGCGAGGTGTCATTCCGGCCCGCTCGATGAGTTGGACGAGCAGCGTGCGTGCGGGCGGCGTCTTCAGATATTCGATGACGTGCGGCTCGATCCCGGCATTGCGGATCAGTCCCAAGACGCTGCGCGACGTGCCGCACCCGGGGTTGTGGTAGACGATGATGTCGATCATGGATGCGAACCTTCGGCAGCAGGGGAAGGTTCGACAATAATGGATACATTGGCAGATGCAAGACCTGTCGAGCGGCGATAGATCGCGAACCCTGGAAACATCAGCGCTGACGTCGATCAGGATTTGCGCGGCACCGCCAACGAATAGTGGTATTCGTCGCTGTCGGCACCCCGGATCAGCGCGGCCCTTGGGACGTAGGCCACGCGTCGGAATCCGAGCTTCTCGATGAGGCGAATGGAGCCGACGTTGCGCGTGTCGATCTCGGCCGCGAACTTCTCTACGCCTCGCTCGCTCAGCCAGCGAATGACGGCTTGACAGGCCTCATACCTTTCTATTGCACACATTTGTTGCCGCGTCGAGTCATTTGAGTCCGGTAAGGATAGGGCTGGACACACCGACAGACATTTGATAGCCTGGGTGTTGTCGCGAGGTGCGACGAAGTG
>JBOIBN010000143.1:0-3153 GCA_050739575.1 Gammaproteobacteria bacterium | reverse complement strand
TTTCGATGTCGAGATCGTTGGTGGGTTCGTCGAGCACGAGTACGTTGGACGGTTTGGCGAAGAGACGCGCGAGCAGCAACCGGTTGCGTTCGCCGCCGGAAAGCATCTTGACTGTCGTGCGCGCACGATCCGGCGTGAAGAGGAACGCCTTGAGGTAGCCCAGGACGTGCAGGCTTTTGCCCTCGAAGCCGATGCGGTCCGCGCCGTCGGCGACGTTCCAGGCGGCGTCGCGTTCGAGGTTGAGTTGTCCACGGTTCTGGTCGAAGTAGGCGATCTGGAGGTTTTCGCCGTATTTGAGCGTGCCGCTTTCCGGCGGATGCTCGCCGAGCAGCACGCGGAGCAAGGTCGTCTTGCCGCTTCCGTTCGGACCCATGACGCCGATCACGTCGCCGCGGCGGATCTTGTGCGTGAAACCCTTGAGAATGATCTGGCCGTTGATGCTTGCGTTGAGCTTGTGCGCTTCGATCACGCGCCGGCCCGATTCCTCGCCGAACTGCGCACGAATGCGCGCGCGCCGTTGGTATTTGCGTCGCGCCGCCGCTTCCTCGCGCATTTCTTCCAGCGCGCGCACGCGGCCCATGTTGCGCGTGGTGCGCGCCTTTACGCCGCGTCTGATCCAGGTTTCTTCTTCCGCGAGGGCTTTGTCGAATTCGCGGTTGGCCTGCGTTTCGGCTTCGAGCGCCTCGCGCTTGCGCCAAAGGTATTCGGCGTAGTTGCCGGGCCAGTTGTAGAGCCGGCCGCGATCCACCTCGACGATGCGGGTCGCGATGCGGTCGAGGAAGGCGCGGTCGTGGCTGATGAAGACGAGCGCCGAGCGCGCGCCGAGCAGGAGATTTTCCAGCCACGCGACGCCTTCGATGTCGAGATGGTTGGTCGGCTCGTCGAGCAGCAGGAGATCGGGATCGCCGACGACGGCCGCGGCGAGCATCACGCGGCGTTGCAAGCCGCCGGAGAGCGTTTTGAATTCCGCCCGCGGGTCGAGCGCCATGCGCGAGAGGATGGCATCCACGCGCACCTTCTCTCCCCACGCGCCCTCGTGTTCGAGCGCGTGCTGCAGTTCGATCAGGCGCGCAGGTTCGGTATCCGCTTGCGCAAGCTGCGTATAGGCGAGGAGTTTGCGTCCCGTCTCGCCGAGCCCGCGGGTGACGACGTCGTACACGGGACCGGCGAGCGTCCGCGGCGTCTCCTGTTCGAGCCAGGCGATGCGCAGCGTATCGGCGTGTTCGCGCTCGCCGCTGTCGGGCTCCAGGCTGCCCGCGATGACGCGCATCAGTGTCGATTTTCCGGCGCCGTTGCGCCCGACGAGACACACGCGCTCGCCTTCCTGGAGGCTGAGATTCACCTCTTCCAGCACCGGTTCTGCCGTGTAGCGCACGGTCACGTCGCGCAGCGTGATCAGCATGATCGAATGTCGGGTATCCGATGAGATTATTGGTGCAGACTATAATCTCAAACAATGAGCGGACAGGTATTTCGATGAAAACGCGTGCGGCGGTGGCCTGGGAGGCGGACCAGCCTCTCGCCATCGAGGAAGTCGAACTGGAGGGTCCGAAGGCCGGCGAGGTGCTGGTGCGCAACATCGCGACCGGCGTCTGCCATACCGATGCCTACACGCTTTCCGGCGACGATCCGGAGGGCCTGTTTCCGGCCATCCTCGGACACGAGGGCGGCGCCGTCGTCGAGGAAGTCGGCGCCGGCGTGACGAGCGTGAAGTCCGGCGATCATGTCATTCCGCTCTACACGCCCGAGTGCGGCGAATGCGAATATTGCCGTTCCGGCAAGACCAATCTTTGTCAGGCGATCCGCGCGACGCAGGGCCGCGGCGTCATGCCCGACGGGACTTCGCGCTTTTCGATGAACGGCAAACCAATTTATCACTACATGGGCACGTCCACGTTTTCCGAATACACGGTGCTGCCCGAAATCTCCGTCGCGAAAATCAACAAGGACGCGCCGCTCGAAAAGGTGTGTCTGCTCGCCTGCGGCGTCACCACCGGCATCGGCGCCGTGCTCAACACCGCGAAGGTGGAGGCGGGCGCAACGGTCGCGGTCTTCGGACTCGGTGGCATCGGCTTCGCGGTGATCCAGGGCGCGGTGCTGGCCAAGGCCGGACGCATCATCGCAGTGGACGTCAACGAGGACAAGTTCGAGTTCGCGCGGTCGCTCGGTGCGACCGATACCGTCAACCCCGCGCAATACGATCGTCCGATCCAGGAGATCGTCATCGAGATGACGCACGGCGGCGTGGATTATTCCTTCGAGTGTGTCGGCAACGTGAAGCTGATGCGCGCCGCGCTCGAATGCTGCCACAAGGGCTGGGGCGTATCCACCATCATCGGTGTAGCCGGCGCGGGACAGGAAATCTCGACGCGGCCGTTCCAGTTGGTGACGGGACGCGTGTGGAAGGGCACGGCCTTCGGCGGCGTCAAGGGCCGCTCCGAGTTGCCCGATTATGTCGAGTGGTATCTCGACGGGCGGATCAAGCTCGATCCGATGATTACGCACACGATGCCGCTGGAGGACATCAACCGTGCGTTCGAGCTGATGCACGCGGGCGATAGCATCCGTTCCGTCATCCATTATTGATGGGCAGCCAAAACGCCAAGCTCGAATTGGTGAAGCGCCACCGCTCGCACGGCGGCAGCGTCGAGTTCTACCGCCACGAGTCGCGCGTCTGCAAGGCGCCGATGCGCTTTTCCGTCTATCGCCCGCCGCAGGCGGAAGCGGGCGCGGTGCCGGTGCTTTACTGGTTGTCGGGACTCACCTGCACCGAAGAAAACTTCATGACGAAGGCGGGCGCACAGCACTACGCCGCCGAACATGGCATTTTCATCGTCGCGCCCGACACGAGCCCGCGCGATCTCGGGTTGCCGGAAGAAACCGAAAGCTATGACTTCGGTGCCGGTGCTTCTTTCTACGTCAATGCGACTGAGGTGCCGTGGTCGCAGCATTACCGGATGTACGATTACGTCGTCGATGAATTGCCCGAAGTCATCGCCGCAAACTTTCCCATACTGTCGGATCGCGCCGGCATCTTCGGACATTCGATGGGCGGTCACGGTGCGCTTATCGTCGCGCTGCGTAATCCGGAGCGCTATCGTTCGGTCTCGGCCTTCGCACCCATTGCGGCGCCGAGCCTGTGTCCGTGGGGAC
>JBOIBN010000142.1:0-3168 GCA_050739575.1 Gammaproteobacteria bacterium | reverse complement strand
AATGCCCGTGCAAGCATTTCGCCGCCTCCGCGATGTTCCATTTTTTCTCCCACGTAACCCGTCGCGCCTTTGTCCGCATTTTCGGGGCATCGCTGGCTGAGAAGTGATGAATCCAGCCTTGGAAATGTCGTTGGAGGTTCCCTTCGTGATTCCGTTACAGCTACCACTGCAGGACGAATACCTCGATGTGATCTTCCCGGGACCACAACCAATCACTTACCTCTTGGGTGTTATGTACGGCCAAATTACCGAGAATGAGGAAGACCTTGCGCCCGGCATCTTTGACCAGACGCCGCATGAACTCAATCAGGACCACGTCCGACATCGCGCCTGAGTACATCATGAATCGTATCCCGCCCTGATGGGTGATCGCCGAGACCAACGATTTGCGCTTGTGCCGGCGCGGAATTCCAGTCGCCGAGTGCATCCCGCGCGACGCCGAGCGCTGATGGCGCGATTCATCGCTGCGTATGTTGGTCAGTTCGCCCCAATAAATCTCCGCGCGCTCCTTTCTGGCACGCCGCCGAAAGCGCAGATAGCTTTCAGTCAGCAATCCAAGCACTAGCACCCGTGCCTTGTCGCGTTCATGCCCAAGCGGGATCGGCTTCGGAACATAGCCCCAGCGCTTCAGATAGTTCCCCACGGAGTGCACCGACATCAGCACTCGGCACTGGTCCTTGATCAACCTCTGGATTGCCTTGCGCGTCCATAGAGCAGAAGGCAACTGCAACTGGTCGGGATAAGACTGGCAGATCCAATCCCGGACCCGTTCCTCTTGGGCCTTTGTCAACGCACGCCCCGAAGCCTTCGGACGGCCGCCACGCCCCACCACGGCCGCTTGCTGGGGCGCCCGCGCCAACGAGCGCAGCAGCGTTGACAGATAGGTGACAGAGTACCCCGTGGCTTCGCGGATCTCTGCCAGCACCAAGCCCGACTCCCGCAATCGCAGTGCCCGCTGCCGAAGCGCAATCCTGGCTTCGGTACTCGCGCGACGACGATCTTCTATGCCCATGACTCCAGCATGCCACACGATCGCTTCAGGTAGTTTCGTTCCCTGCCTAGAAAACGCGGACACGCTCAGGATGCGCCCCGCCGACTTGCCGACGGTTCCGCCTGTGGGACGCTATGCGTGTGCCCGCAGCGGACCTAAACAAAAATGAATTACTTCGATGAAACCCGGTGGGTGGCGATCAAGGAAATCGTCATCGATTTTGGCATTGGCCGCCAAACGTTGTGGCGGTGGCGCGAATCCAACGACTTCCCCCCGGAGAGGAAAGGAGTTCGACCCGTGCAGTACTGGTCGGCCGCCGTCGTCGACTGGCTGATCCGGCACAGAAAATTCCGGATTCTCCGGCACCTGGGTTTTCGACCCCCGTGGGCACGGACGCCTAACGATGTGCCATTCAGTGGAACCTTGCAGGATTGAGGGTGTGAACGCCAACCCGCACATTCTGGACGCTGCACAGCTTCGCGCGCTTTCGCGCAAGCGTTCGGCTGCGGCTGTGCGGAAGTGGGCGAACCGGCAGGGGATCAAGACACTGGAAGGTGCGGATGGTCCGTGGACGACGGTAGAAGCTGTCAACCGGGCGCTTGGTGTAGGATCGGCAAACGAGCCTGTCTATCAACCGGACATGATCGCATGAGCCGCTCCCGCAAACTCGATCCAACAATCCCCGCGTTCATTGACCAGCGCAAGCTCCCGGTCGGCTGCTACTGGAACCGGCGCGATCGATACTGGTACTCGCTGCCAGCCGGCAAGCGCAAGTGGATTGCAAGCAAGGATGCCATGCTTTCGGACCTGCATATGGCCATGGAGACTTTGGGCGGCACGGATCGCACGTCGCTGGATTATATGCTCGGGAAGTTTGAGACGTCAGCGCAGTTCAAGGATCTGGCGCCGAGCACGCGAGACGATTACCGCTACTGCCGCCGCGTGTTGCAGGGGTTCAAGACCAAGCTCGGGGTAACGTTCGCGGAGCTTCGCCGCGCCAGCATCACACCGCCAGCGATCCAGCGGCTCGTGGACGCGCTGGCCGCGGATCATCCCACCAAGGCCAACCACGTCAAGCGGTACTTGAGCGCCGCATACTCTTGGGCGCGCACCGGGCTCGACGGTGTCACGGACAACCCCGCCAAGGGTGTCCGGCAGGCCAAGGAGCGCGCCGCGCACCGTACCCCCGCCATGGATACCATGCGGGCGTTCGTGGTGTTTCTGCGCGAGCGCGGAGCGTTGCCGTCGCGGTCTGCCGGATCGGTTGCGCCATATCTCTGGGCGGTCGCGGAAATCTCCTACAGGTGTCGGGCGCGCAGTATCGAGGTGCGGGAGTTGACCGACGCGGACGCATCGGATACGGGCATCACGATCCGCCGTCACAAGGGCAGCTTGGCCAATATCACGGCCTGGTGCCCGGAGCTACGGGAAGCATGGGATTGGCTGGTATCACGCCGGAACGAGATCTGGCGGCGCAGGCTGGCTGTCGTGCCCATTGCGCCTGACAAGCGTCCGATTGTCGTCACTGAGGATGGGCGCGCCGTAGGCAAATGGACGCTCAATTCAGCGTGGCGTCGGGCTGTCAAGCAAGCGCTGGCTGCCGGCGTGATCACGGCGGAAACGCGGTTTGGCCTGCACGGGTTGAAGCATCGCGGCGTCACCGACACACTGGGCGGACGCACGGCTCGTCAAGAGGCGGCTGGCCACAAGACGCCGGCCATGAGTGACCTCTATTCGCACGAGTTGGACGTGGTGCAACCGGCCGGCAAAGGACACTCGCGGGCCGGTTGATTTACACATCCATTTACACGGATCGGCTGAAAGTGGCGCCCGAGCCCCGACTCGAACGGGGGACCCTCTGATTAACAGTCAGATGCTCTAACCAGCTGAGCTACTCGGGCAATAAGCCGGTCATTATCGTGGCTGCCGGATAGGCTGTCAAAACTCGAAAACCCGCGGTAAACAAGCAACCACCGGTAGGAGCGGCGGAAGCCGCGATCGAGGCAGCGATCAAACGGCGCTCCCGCAGGAGGTTCGGTCGGGCCTTCCAGCCCTCCTGCAGGCGACGTGCATCGACCGGCCGGCGCGCGAACCGCAGCGAAAACATGCAAGTTCGAATGGACCGGCGGGATTGCCGGCTCCGTCGCTACGCTCCTTGAGCCGGCCTACGTCTCCAC
>JBOIBN010000141.1:0-3339 GCA_050739575.1 Gammaproteobacteria bacterium | reverse complement strand
GCCATCCTCCGCGGCCGCGCCAGTCACTCCCATCCCCATGCCATGTGCCGCCCCAAACACCGCCGAAGCCGACAGCGACGCTTGGTGCGTATGCATAGCCGGCCGGGTAATAGCCGCCGGAGTAGCCGCTGTAGTATCCCGCACAGCCGCCAAGCGTGGTCATCCCCAGCAGCATGAGCAGGAGCGACAAGCGTCGCAGGATCTGGTTCCACATGGCCGGTCTCCTATCTCCCGGGCCCACCATCAATACGGGGCCCGGAAGAGCATTCCGATGACGAGTCGATGGCGATTGCGTGACGCCGGCTGTGGACCGGCTTCGAAGTTTGCGCCCTTCCGGCTTCCAACCGTGACCGGTAGGGCAAACACCGCGCCGATTCGCCGAACAAGCGTACCTGACTGGTCCTTTCGTCTCGGGACCCGTGATGTTCACTCACTTGCTGCGTGAGCTCGACGAGTTCTAAGGCGGCTTGCCGTTTTAAGAAGCTCGTCCAGTGCGTCATCCATGAAAGCATCGATTTTCGCGCTGATCTTCGGATTGAGCCAGATGTCC
Organism: Gammaproteobacteria bacterium; assembly: GCA_050739575.1. Taxonomy (GTDB): domain Bacteria; phylum Pseudomonadota; class Gammaproteobacteria; order JAKDMP01; family JAKDMP01; genus JBOIBN01. Next base: position 2,789 of record JBOIBN010000141.1, on the reverse strand, counting down.
GGACTGTTCTGACCGCGCGGCAAGGAAGGTTTCTTTCCGCTGCGTAGCTGCCGGGCGAGCTGTGCGTCGCTACACTCGATGACGCCATCCGCAATGGCCTTCTGAATCCACATCCGACGGGTCGTTGGGCTCTTGATGTCCGGCATGAATTCGTACGCCGCCGACATCTTGATTCGCTTTTCCCGCCAGAGGCGCGTGAGCAGATCCCACCCCGTGCGACTTCGGTAATTGGCATGCCCGATTGCATCTTCCCATCGGGTACCGATGACCGCCAGCATTCTGAAATAGGCATCCTGGTCTTCGCGCGTGTATCTCGACCCCGCCATCGTCCGCCTCTCCCGCGGTCGGTGGTTCCGCGGACTCCTTCTGGCACAGTCAGCGGCGCCGTGCAACAGAAATATGCCACTAGCGGGGTATTAATACGCCAATATTGACATAAGGAGCCGCAAGGCATAGATCGGGTTTTGTCCGGTGGACGGTCGCCGGTGCTGGAGCAGCGCCGGGCCCGCTTTACCGATGGAGGGCAATCGATGTTTTCCTGGACCAGGACTTCTCACGCACGTAACGCCGCACTCGCCGCGGCCTTCGGTCTCGTCACAATGGCGGCCACGGCAACATCGGCGCACGCAGGCGCTTGGATCCAATTCGGGTTCTTCGCTCCGAGCCCGCCGCCGGTTGTGGTGGTCCCGATCCCCGAGCCGCCGCCGCCTGCGGTTTATGGCTACGTGAGCAGCTACCCTTATTCCTATCGTTACTATTCCTATCGCTACCCCGACTACGCCGTGCCGGGCTACGTTTACGGTGCTCCGTTCCGCCACCACGATCGAGCCCGCTGGCACGGCGATCACTGGCGAGGGGCAGCACGATGATCAGGTCAAGGCTGGGAGCCAGCGCCTGGTGAGGGTGCGAACCGGGTTCCACACTTCACCGCACGCGTGCCTGACCCCAACGCGTTTGTCACTCAGAGGGAATCGGTCAATTGCCGAGATCAACGTTCAGCGCCGATCTCGACTCTTGCGAATGACTGAAAATCCAAGCAATATCAAGTTGGCAGCAACTCTGTGTTCTTCGGCGCGGCCTCACGATGTCCGCCTTGCGCAGAAATTGCGGGGAAAATTACGCGCCGCGACCGTCTCGGATCAGGGGTCCGTTACGCCGGTCGCGCCCGCCTTGGCTTTAACCGCTGACGAAGTTGAGCCACCTCTGCGCTTGTAATGAGAACCGCGCGGTCGGCGGGAACCGGCCTGTGAAGATACACCTCGCACGCCATCTCCTCAATTTCTCTCCGATATTTCCGAAAGACATCGAGACGACCTTCTCTGGTCAGGCCGTCTGCGCCGAAGTGATCTTCCAGGCCTTCGCGACTGATCTGACAGAGCACACGTTCACGCGCGGCCTGTGCTTCGAACATGACAGTCTCATTCGAGAAATTATAGTGTGGCGGTGCATCTGTGAAATGCAGATCGTGGCCGGGCAAAATGCTCCGAGTCGCCCCAAGCGCGTGAAGTGCGCGGTCCCTCACGGCGGGAACAATCATGCTCAGTCCCATGGTCAGCAATTCCCGCCATTTCGGTCCGCGACCTGCCGCTTCGCTCCACGCGTCCCGTAGATCATGTGGTCGTCGGACGACGAGGGCATCGATGAGAGCCTCTGCCTGCTTCAGATCTTTGTCGACCTTCGCCGAACCCTCCTTGCGCCGTTGGGCGACGATCAGCTTATGAACGGCATACCGCGCCGGTGATGGCACATTGACCAAGACGCCGGCATCGTGAAGCACCACTGCAGGAACTTCCTCGTAAACGAGGAAGTCGAGGAAGCGGAGTGGCAATGCATGCGTGCGGAGCGCTGGAAGGCGGGTCGGCGCATCACGTTCGGGGCCTCTGTTCTCCGTAAGCACGGCCACCCGGAAGCCACGGCCATTCACATAGCATGCGGCTACCTCGGCTTTGAGGTGAGGGGCGGCACAGAATGAAGGCTCAGCCTTCTGAAGGACTTCAAGCAGGGACGGGATTTGCTCGTCCTTGCTGATCGCAATGGACACCGTAGTGAACTCCGCGATGTCGATGTCGCCGGTTTGAAGGGTGGCGTGAGGAAGGCGGACACCCAGCATCGGGCCATAAACCTGATACGCGACGGTACCGATAAGACAGGCCCGCAGGCAGAATACACCTGCGGCTGCGAGCGCGGCCAGGATGGCGCCAGTCTGATCGGAAGGATTCTGGAACCCGGCACGCCTGAGGGTGGCGATCAAATGTCGCCGTTCCCGGTAATCATCTTTTGCCTGTTTGTGTTCCTCGATGCGCTTGCGGAGGTCCGGTGTATCGGGGCCCACATATTTCCGCGGCTGGCGGCCCGAAGCGTCGCGGGCGCCCTGCTGGAAGTACCAGTAGTCGCGTTCCTTGACGGTCACTCGTACGAAGCTGCCGGACGGCGGAAACTCCGTGTGGAATGCTGCGGTGGTGCAGCGCTCCACGAGTTCGGCATAGGCGGTTTGCGTCATCAAAGAGGTGGTGTCAGCCATGGCGTGTCAGTTATACTTATCTGGACACCATAAGTATAATGGCTCGATGGCCAGCCGGCAACGCCCGTTATACTTATCCTGGCAGGCGAAGCATAACCCGATGCCAGCCGGCCTTCCGCTCGGCGGCGTGCGCCGGCCCGGCGGCTCAGACTGGGTTCGCCCCTGCCGGCTCTCTTTACTATTGATAACAGATTCTATCGAGAGTGCGCGTGCAGCGGCTTTGAGGGAAACTTCTTCTGCCAAGTCTCGATAATGAACAGCGCGACGC
>JBOIBN010000140.1:0-3393 GCA_050739575.1 Gammaproteobacteria bacterium | reverse complement strand
CCCTTGACGTCCGCAAATACCGCTTTTCGCACGCTCCGAGGGGGATAGTGATAACATTTTGCACTGGCACGTCCGACCTCACCGCAACGCGCCCTCATAGCCTTTATAGTCCTCTTGCAGCGTTCCGGCAAGCCCCGTCGCCATGTCATTAGACCAATGGATCAACGACCTGATCGTCCTGTTCGTGGTCATAGACCCACCCGGACTCGCGGCCATGTTCGCGGCGCTCACGCGCGGCGGCGATCCCGCCTACAGCCGGCGCATGGCGGTGAAGTCGACGCTGCTCGCCGCGGGCATTCTCTATGTGTTCGTCTTCATCGGCTCGCCTCTTCTCGATGCGCTCGGCGTGAGCTTGTCCGCGTTCAAGATCGCAGGCGGCATCCTGCTCTTCCTGGTCGCGATAGACATGATTTTTGCGCGCCAGTCCGGCCTGCGTTCGGCAACGGTGCGCGAGCAGGAAGAGGCCCGCGTCAAGGAAGACATTTCGGTCTTCCCGCTCGCCTTCCCCCTCATCGCGGGCCCGGGCGCACTCACCACCGTAATTCTTCTCGCCGGCAACGCGCGCGGCAACATGCTCGAATTCGTGTTCGTGCTCATCATTCTGGCGATCATTCTCGTGCTCGCCTTCCTGGCGCTGCTCGCGAGTCCCTACCTCATGCGCTTGTTGGGCGTGACGGGCGCCAACGTGCTCGGACGCCTGCTCGGCGTCGTGCTCGCAGCAATGGCGGTGCAGTTCGTAATTGACGGCGTGAAAGCGGTAATGGCCGTGCACTAAAAAAGAGGGGGCGATGCCGCCCCCTCGATGAACCGCCGCGCCGCGCCGTCCTCAGGGATGATTGAGACAAAAGGTGAAGGCGCCGCCCGCGGATCCCGCCTTTACTATCCAGGCAAACGTGCCCGCCGGCAAGTACTTGTGCAGTTCGTTGCCCGGCGCAGGGATGATGTGCCGACCGCCCGTCACGTCCCGGTACACGGTATACAGGCGAAAGCCTGCCGGCGCCGTGAGAATCCCGTTCTCCTCGCCCGCCGGCGCTTGGTAGGGCTGCCCGTTGGGTTCGATCGTGTGTGCCCCCGCCCCGAGCGTGCCGTCGTATTCCGTGTAGCCGTCGGCGCAGTTACTGATCGAAGTCGGCGCGCTCGCCATAATTTCCGGCGTAGCCTTGGCGACACTTGCGGTGTTCTCGATCGTGCTACCCGTCGAACCCGTTGCTCTGAGCGTCACGTTCGCTGTGGCCGTGCCGGCGTTGCCGTTGATCTGTCCGAAGTCGCAGGTCACGACACTCGAAGCTTCGCTGCAACTACCCTGGCTGGCACCCGCCGAGACGAAGCTCACCGCCGCCGGCACTGCAACGGTTACGCTCACGGCGGGGGAGGCCGCGCTCGCGTCGTTGGTCGCAATCGTCTGGCTCACGTAGGGCTGGTTCTGTCCCACCGTCTGCGGGGCACTCAAAGCAAGCCCCAGATCACTCTTTCCGTAGAAATAGGCTGCACCTTGGGCATCATGCGTGTAGATTCCCACGATGATAGCTGTAGCGTATGCGCCTACCAGGGCGGTCGCACCCGAAAAGGCGATTGCATTACCGAAGGAAAGGATATTGAACGTCCAGTAGTCACTTGGAAGGAACTTCTGCGTCTGGGTCCATGCGCCGTTTGATTCAGTGAATTCATAAACCGCCCCGTTGACATTCACCGCGCCGACTGCGCCGATGAAGGCCGTCGGGCCGGAAAGGGCGATCGTACGACCGAAGCCGTCGAACGCCGAGCCGTCGCCGGCGGTGAGTTTCTGCGCCTGGGACCAGGTGCCGTCAGATTCGGTGAACAGGTAGGCTGCGCCCTGGTCCTTGTTGCCGTTGAGGTCGGCATATGGTGCTCCGATGAGAGCGGTCGAGTCCGAGACCGCGACCGACCAGCCGAAGTAATCGCTTGCCGAGCCGTCGCCGGCGGTGAGCTTCTGCGCCTGGGACCAGGCGCCGTCAGATTCGCTGAATACATAGGCCGCGCCTTGGTTTTTGTTGCCGTTCACGTCGGCCTGATTGGCGCCGATGAGAGCGGTCGAGCCCGAGACTGCGATCGACGATCCAAACAAATCATGTCCCGCACCGTCGTTCGCGGTAAGCCTCTGTGACTGTGTCCAAGTGCCGTTCGAATCGGTGAACACGTAGACTGCGCCTTGTTCGCCATGGCCGCCAACGAAGGTATAGGGCGCGCCAATAAGGGCCGTCGTGCCTGTCAGGCCGAGCGAAGAGCCGAACTGATATGTCCGGCTGTCACTTGAAGTGAATTCCTGCGTCTGCGTCCAGACGCCGCCTGAGTCGTTGAAAACATAGACTATACCCGGACCACATGTGATGGGGGGGCCATCTTGGGCGGGCGCGCACGGCGCCCCGACAAGGGCGGTCGTGCCCGAAAGGACGACCGAATCGCCGAAGTAATCGTTTGCCGTGCCGTCGCTTGCCGTGAGTCGCTGCGTCTGGGTCCAGACACCGTTCGACTCCTTGAACGCATAGACCGCCCCTTGGCGACCACTGCCATTGACGGATGCAAGCGATCCGATAAGCGCGGTTTGCCCGTCGAGCGCGACAGAGATGCCGTAAAGATCGCCTGATTCGCCGTTGCTCGAGAACACCTTTTGCTCCAACCACACCAGAGGATCGACTGTGAGCGGATAGACGGCGTGGCTATCGTTGACCGCGATCAGGATGCGATCACCTTGGTTCTTAAGCGCTGCGGGGACAACATGTCCTTTAGCATCGGTGACGACCAACTTGCCGTAGCTGAGCTTGCCCCACGCAAGGTCTTTACCGTGAGCCGACGCGTTGGAGTTTGCGACAAGGGCCAGAGTCAACTCGCCGTTGCCGGCCGGACGCTTCTGGACCGTGAAGCCCTGCTCGAAGCCCATCGGCAGCACCCGCCACCATTCGGTGACGTTGCCGTGTTCGTAGGCGGCGCGATTGGCCCGGATGGTCGGTGCAACCGGCTTGACCGACGTGAGCTGATCGCCACGGCCAAAGCTGGCAAGACGCAACGCGAGCGCAGGGGCATTCTTGCCGCTGAAGCGCGTGCCGTCTTTTGTAAAGCAGGCCGTAAGCGATTGTTTGGGCAGCGTTGCGCAGCCGTCCTTGCCGATGGCGTAGGCAGGGCCCGCATTCTTGGCGAGCGCCTGATAGAGCGCCGGACGCAGTCCCGCCGGTAGTGTGGATGATGAGGTTGAATGCTGTGCGGCAAGCGCCGGCGCGGCAAACATCGTGATCGCGGCCAATGCTGCAGGAACTGTGAACTTTCTCGTGCTCATTGCAGTTTCTCCCGATTGCAGTTAGCAATCTTTTACGGATGATTGAGACAGAAGGTGAAGGCGCCGCCCGTGGATCCCGCCTTCACGATCCGCGCATACGT
>JBOIBN010000139.1:0-3441 GCA_050739575.1 Gammaproteobacteria bacterium | reverse complement strand
CGGCGTTGCCACTGATCGCACCAAAGTCGCAGGTCACGACCCCCGAAGCTTCACTGCAACTGCCTTGCGTTGCACTCGCCGAGACGAAGCTCGCCGCCGCCGGCACCGTGACCGTGGCGCTCACCGCGGGGGAGGCCGCAGTCGCGTTGTTGGTCGCGATCGTCTGGCTGACGTAGGTCTGGCCTTGTCCCACCGTCTGCGGGGCACTCACGGCGAAATCCAGATTGTCCTGCCCGTAGAAGTAGCCCGCGCCCTGTTCGTCGTTGCCGTTGACGGTGGCGTCATACGCACCGACGAGGGCGGTGGTGCCGGCGAGGGCGACCGAATAACCGAATTGGTCATATGCCGCGCCGTCGCTCGCGACGAGCTTCTGTGTCTGGCTCCAAGCGCCGCCCGATTTGGTAAACACGTAGGCCGCTCCCTGTCCATCGTTGGCACCGACGGTAGCATCCCAAGCACCGATTACGGCCGCACCGCCGGCGAGCGCAACAGACCAGCCAAAGTCATCGAATTCCGCGCCGTCGCTTGCCGTGAGCTTCTGCGTCTGGCTCCAAGTGCCACCAGACTCACCGAACACGTAAGCCGCGCCTTGGTCAATGTTGCCGCCGACGGTCTCATAACGCGCGCCGATCAGGGCCGTGGTGCCGTCGAACGCCACAGAGTTGCCGAACCAATCGTTCGCCACGCCGTCGCTCGCCGTGAGCTTGGCGCTCTGGCTCCAGGTGCCGCCCGACTCGGTGAACACGTAAGCCGCGCCTTGCGATGCGTTGCCGCCGACGGTGGCTCCGTCTGCGCCGATCATGGCCGCACTGCCGCCGAGTGCCACTGAGTCGCCAAAGTAATCGGACGCCGCACCGTCGCTCGCAGTGAGCTTGGCCGTCTGGCTCCAGGTGTCGCCCGACTCCGTGAAAACATAGGCCGCGCCCTGGTTGGAGTTGCCGCCGACGGCGGCACTGTCGGCGCCGACCACAACTGTACCGCCGTCAAGTGCCACCGCGTCGCCAAAGAAGTTAAACGCCGCGCCGTCGCTCGCAGTGAGCTTGGCCGTCTGGCTCCAGGTACCACCCGACCCCTTGAACACGTAGGCCGCGCCCTGCCATGTGTTGCCGCCGACGGTGGCATCGTATGCTCCGATCACGGTCGTGTTTCCTTCGAGTGCCACCGCGTCACCAAATTCATCGCCTGACGTGCCATCGCTCGCCGCGAGTTTGGTTGTCTGGCTCCAGATGCCGCCCGTCTCACTGAACACATAAGCCGCGCCCTGATACTGGTTGCCGTTGACTGTTGCACCGGGTGCGCCGATTACGGCCGTGCTGCCATCGAGCACCACTGATTGACCAAAGGCATAACCAGCCTGCCCGTCGCTCGCGCTCACTTTTTGCTCCAGCCACACCAGCGGATCCACGGTAAGGGGATAGCGCGCCTCGGCGTCGTTCACTGCTATCAGTACGCGTTTGCCCTGGGTTTCGAGCTTCGAGGGAATGACCTTGCCGTTTGCATCGGTCACGACAAGTCCTCCGTAGCGAAGTTTGTTCCACACAAGCGTCTCACCGTGCCGTTCCGCAGGGGTATTCGCGGTAAGCGTAAGCGTGAGCTCGCCGTGGCCAGCGGGCCGCTTCGCAATCGTGAAGCCTTGTTCAAAGCCTACAGGCAGCGCCCGCCACCATTCTGTCAGGTTACCGTGAACATAGTCCGCACGGTTGCCAATGATCCGCGGACGCACCGCAGCTACCGGCTTAATATGATCTTGTCGCCCATATGAGGTAAATCGCAATGCCACAAGCGCGGCATTCATTTCGTTAAAACGGGCACCGTTGTTTCCGAAACAAGCTTCAAGCAAGTACTTCGCCAGCGCGGCACAGCCGCTCTTGTTAATGCGATATTCTCGACCGGCATCTTTCGCAAGCGCCGTGTAGAGTACAGGACGTAACGCTGCCGGCACCACCGCAGAATATGGAGAAGATGCACGTGGAGAAGACTGCAAAGGTGTAGCGGCTTCGGCGACAGGGCTCGCAAATCTCGCCCCGAAAACGACTACAGTCGCAAACAGCAGCGCATACGTATTTCGGTATAACGTTCCCATGATCTCAGGTCCTCTGTGAAATAAGAATTAAAGGTGAAAATCGGCTTTTCAGCTGCAGAAAAAAGCCCTGAAAGGACAGCATACTCGGGGGGCGGAAGATCTTCAACAGAATTTTGATCCATTTAGATCAGAGACCGAAAAAGATCAAAAATATTCGGGACCAAATACCTTATCGAGCGGCAGAATGCCGCTTGCAACGACATTTGAGGAAGGCTAACGCAGATGATTTTCAGGGCAGGCCTTTTACTTTCCATTCTTTTTGTTATTGGAAACGAGATCAGCGGTTAACCGGCCCAATTGAAATCGCGTACGGGCATTGAATGTCTTCATAGCGTCGGAAACTCGTCGCTTGAGTGTGCTCCCGGATATCCCTAGTTCGTGAGCTATTTTTTTATCATTCAGGCCAGCAGCCATCAGTGACAATAAATTTTCAACTCGCTCGGCGAGTCGTGAATCAACCTCTTCAGTTTCCAGTACGCCGGCGTCTGTGAACGAAATGGGTGCCGCACGTTCCCACAGCATTTCAAACAAGGCGTAGAGTGCGTCCAAAAGCGCCGAAGATCTCAGTAACAACGATGGACTGTCCAGTCGGTCAAGAATCAAGGGAACCAGAGCAACGCTGCGATCAACAAGAACCATTTTAAAGGGAAGACGATATCCCATTCTCGCTTCTTCACCTGCCCGTATATCGCTGCGAATCCATTCAACGGCACCGGGCAAATCCACAAATTCCGGGGCGATAAGGGTCCTGTAATGCACCTTTCTCGCCAGGGCTTGTCTTTGCGATAAATGGTCTTGCTCAGGAGGCACATCAAGCCTGGAAATTCTCATCGGTAATCTAACCATAGCCAGGACTTCGCTTTGTGCCATATGATCAAATTGTTGGTAAATCTGACGTTCGGCTGCGCGACTGGTGATCAACTCGACAATTTGCTCACGCTCGTCATGTGGCCGAGCCGCTGCGACCTTCTCCTGTAACGCATGGGCCGTACTCCTGGCACGCTGTAAGTCGTTTTGATGCTGAAGAATTAAGGCTTCCACGGCAATGTCGGGTGAAACAGATATATAGCGACGCGGCCGCTCAGGGGAGTGTGTCATTAATCCCTTGGCTTCGACTGCATCAATCAGTCGCTGTGTCTTCCCCAGCGTCAGCCCCAAAGCGTGAGCAACTTCCGAAATAGTCGCTCCAGAATGGACAAGTAGCCAACTATAAGCTTGCTCCTCCACTTCACTGATGCCCAGAATATCCAGCGGCCGCGTCTCGGCGGCTCCGACTCGTTGTGCGGTCATGGCAAGGTTCGCTACGAGGTGCAGTAACTACAAGATAGTTGCTGCCCACCATTTTTGCCAGTCGGCCC
>JBOIBN010000138.1:0-3620 GCA_050739575.1 Gammaproteobacteria bacterium | reverse complement strand
TCGCCGATAACCTTGATCCACTTGCTGCAGAACCGGTTGTAGACCGACCACGGCAGGCCGTCCGATTCGACCAGCGCGCGCTCGGCGCGCAGCGCGATCTGGTGCGCATCCCGATACTGAAAGTGCAGGACATGCTCGAATAGCATCTCCACCACTTCGTGCATCACGATGAAGCGGTCAATGTCGTAGCGCTTGCCGCGATGTTCCAGATGCGCCGGCAGTTGATGGTCGATGAAGACCTTGTCTCCCTTCTTGCTGCACGAGCCGACGTAAGGCACGTCGTAGCTGCGCTCGACTCGCACCGACTGCATGACCGCGGCGGCCGCCTCGTCGAGAATGCCGCTGCTGGCCAGCCAGTCTTCCGGTTTCGGTCGATGTCCCCAGCTCATGCCGTATCTCCCAGGCTTGGTTTAACAGTTACTGAGATCAGGTTCCCGGCGCAACAGTTCCCGGCATGCCTCGTATCGGCACCGCATGCGCCGGAGCGGCACCGGCGGGAGCGACCATGTTTGAGAACGGACCGTGCCGGGATGTCACGGAATGTGTATCAGTCACCTTGTGTTGCGGATTCGGACACTGCATCCGAGTTGAGGATGATATGCACGGCATCGGGGATCACCGGGAGATCCGCCGACACGCCGAAGTCCGAACGCTTGATGTCGGCCGTAGCATCGAAGCCGCAGCGCTCACCCGCCCCAAACGGATTCTTCCCGCAATAAATTCGGGTCACCGTGAGCGTCACCGGCTTTGTCGTGCCCTTGAGGGTCAGATTGCCGTACACGGTCGCCGTATCCTTGCCGTGGTACATCACCTTCGTGGAACGGTAGGTCATCGTCGGATATTTGGCGGCATCGAAAAACGACGGCGCCATCAGATCCTTGTTGCGCTGTGCGTCACCGGTATCTATGGAGTCCACGGCGATGGTCACGTTCACCGAACCGAGCCCTTTTGCGTGATCCATCGTAATCGTGCCGGTGGTGTGGTTGAACTGTCCGTGCATCAGCGAGAAGCTCAGATGCCGAATCTGGAACTGCGGGAATGTGTGCGCGGGATCAATCTGGTAGGTCGCCGCGAAGGCTGCCGGAGCGGCGAGCAACAGCAAGGCCGTAACAGTAGCCAGGGGTTTTGCCGGATTCTTCATGGGTGCCTCGGGTTTCTCAAAATTAGTGGCTCTGATCCACCATATACTTCACCGCCGCCTCTACCTCGGCGTCGCTAAGGTCGGTCGCCCCGCCCTTGGCCGGCATAAACCCGAGTTCGCCGTGAAAGCCATTAATGGCATGATCGTAAAGAGTCTGGAGATCGGTCTTGGCGAGTATCGGCCCCCACGCCGACTTGTCGCCGATCTTCGGCGCGCCTCCGGCGCCGGTGGCATGGCAGGCCGCACAATGAGCTTCCCAGATCGCCCGCCCGTTCGGCCCGGTGCCCGCGGCCAACTTCGCGCCCCCGCCGCCGGTTACGGGCACAGCCACGGCCACGGCGGTTCCCGGCGCGGTGCCGCCCTCCGCGGCGGGCTGCGCGCTCGCCGCCGCCCGGGCCTGGTTAATGGCCGCGTGCGCCTCGACGTATTTCGTGTAGGTATAGCCGGTGTGGCTGTCAGTTCCGGTCAGCCCGACGATCAGGAAGGACAGGAAAATGAAAAAGATCGTAATGCCGACCAGCCCCACAATCACCCAGGAGAAGTGGCGTACGAACGTCCGGTCATCGTGCAGGGCCATGGAGCCTCCCTTTTCGCGGAAGAGGAAATTATAAGACAATCCGCCGCGCGGCCGAAGCCGTGGCTGCGCGCGCGGTAAAATGGCGCCCGATGCGCCCGTAGCTCAGCTGGATAGAGCGTTGGCCTCCGGAGCCAAAGGTCGTGAGTTCGAATCTCGCCGGGCGCGCCATCTCGATCTTGATAATTCTGTTGCAGCGGGTTTTGTCGTGCCGTCCGGCCACGGGAAACTAACGGATTCGGCCTCGATCCACTTTCATTGGAAGGGCACCAAGCTGTCCACCGACGTAATCTACGGCAGCGGCTATCCGACGGGATTCGCCAACCTCCAAACCCTCCCAAGCTACGTCACGGTGAACGCGGCGATCAGCCATCCCTTGGATTTCTCCAGGCTCGGGGCGCTCACCACGCGTTTTTCGGTGGTCAACGTGTTCGATCGAGTTTATGAAATCCGCAACGGCTCGGGCATAGGCGCCGGCGCGCCCCAATATCTCCCGCGCCGCAGCTTCTATCTCACCCTCAGCAAATCGTTCTGACCGCAAAAGCGAAAACCAGAGGAACCCACCATGACGACATCAATACGTTCATCAATCGCCTGCTGCACGGCCGCGATCCTGCTCGGCGGCTGCGCATCCGCTCCCCGATCGACAGCCGCCATTCAATACGGCGTGATTACCGGCTACCACGACGTGTCCTACAACCCTCGTCATCCCATTGCGTTGACCGTTCAAATAGACAGCGTGAACGGCAAACACATCGCCCCCCGCGACATCCCCGTTCGACTATCTCCGGGCGACTACAGCGTGGTGGCCACCTGCCGCTACGAATGGCCCGGCATGATGAACAACGAAACCCAGGACAATCTCACGCTCACCGTAAAGAAAGGACATCTTTACATGCTGCACCCGGTCATGGAAAACGGAAGCACAGCATGCAGTATCAAGGTATGGGACAAACTCATTTCACAGCAGCCTTGAACAGCAACCAGCCGTGATTTTGGTTCGGGGCGGAGGCGGACAGCGCGCCCTTGGCAGCAACATAGTCAGAAACGCCTCGATCTCCGCCGCTCCCATATCCTTCGGTTGGCGCTTGCCGTGGAAGAGGATGTAGCGACACGCCCAGTCCACATACGCCTGTTCGGTGCGGATGCTGTAGTGCTCGAAGCGGATTTTCTGCCGCAGCCGATCCAAGAGTTTCGGTTTGGTGGGAGTTTTTACGGCGGTATCCATCAGGAAATTTTTATGCTAAATAAAATCGCACTTTAGCAACCCAGCGTTGCCATTTCAGGCCTTCTCTTGATTTAGGGAACCCCGCCTGCTATATTCCATTACGTCTATTTTTAGTTAGGGGCAGCGGTGGATTCTCAGCGGCTGGAGTTCTGGATCAACTTCATCCTGCACAAGTCCGGCTTTCCCGCTCCGGAGAGACTCGCCGCGCAATTCGCAGCAGCCTCGTTTTCTGAGTTCTACAATTGTGGCTGCAATAGTTTCAAGGTCACTGTCTCGGACAACAACAACGCTGGGCCAATTGCCAAGCCCAGCGATCATTCGGGGGCCGTCTTTTCAAGCGACTTCTACCTTGATCTGTCTGGTAAGAGCCTTGAACTCATCCTTTTTGCAAACGAAGCTGGCAATCTTTCCTATGTCGAGATCGACTGCAACGCAAACTCGGAGCCGGTGCCTGAGTTCATCCAAACCCAGAAGCCGTATCATGTTTACGCATCACCCGGGCTTGCTCCCTGAAAATTCATTCGAGCGGACGCGCCTTCGGCACGCCGCTTAATTCAGGCGTTGATATGACTTCCATTGTCAAGTGGGCACAAGCTATTTCATGGCGGTCTTCCTGTAGAGAGGGTCTGGCAGTGGCCCGGCCAATAACGCCGACGGTGGATCATGCTGATATCCGC
>JBOIBN010000137.1:0-3629 GCA_050739575.1 Gammaproteobacteria bacterium | reverse complement strand
AGAGCTTGAAGCCCGCCGGGGCCATGAGGATCGCATTCTCCTCACCCGCCGGCGCCTCATAGCTCGCGGAACGCTGCGTGGCGTTGGGCCCCAGCGTGCCGCTGTAGGTGGTGTAGCCGTCGGGGCATCCCGCTTGGCCGATCTGGGTCGGGGCGCTCGCCGTCAAGGGCGGCGTTGCCAAGGCCACGCTCGCGGTGTTCTCGATTGTGGTGCCGGAGCTGCCCGTGGCTTTGAGCGTCACGTTGGCCGTCGCGGTGCCGGCGTTGCCATTGATCTGACCGAAGTCACAGGTCACGACGCCCGAAGCTTCGCTGCAACTGCCTTGCGTTGCACTCGCCGAGACGAAGCTTGCCGCCGCCGGGACGCTGACTGTGGCGCTCACCGCAGGTGAAGCGGCGGTCGCGTTGTTGGTCGCGATCGTCTGACTGACATATTGCTGTCCGGGCTCCACCGTCTCGGGCGCGCTCAGTGCAAGGCCGAGATCGCTCTCGCCTTCGAAATAGGCCGCGCCTTGACCCCCATTGCCATTGATAGTGGCCCCCCAAGCGCCAACGAGGGCGGTGGTGCCACGGAAGACGAGTGCGGAGCCGAATTCGTCATACACCGCACCATCGCTCGCCATGAGTTTCCGTGTCTGCGTCCAGGTTCCGTTCGACTCATCGAACATGTAGACAGCACCTTGAGAGCCGTTTACTCCATCTGCACCAACGAGGGCGATAGGGCCATTAAGAGCAGCCGAGTAGCCGAATTCGTCGAAGGCTGCGCCGTCGCTCGCCGTCAGCTCCTGTGCCTGGCTCCAAGTACCGTTCGATTCGGTGAATACATAGGCTGCGCCTTGCATATCGTTGCCGTTGACGCTAGTCCCCCATGCGCCGACGAGGGCGGTCGAGCCATCCAGGGCAATCGAGTAGCCGAAGTAGTCGTTCGCCGCGCCGTCGCTCGCCGTGAGTTCCTGCGCCTGGCTCCAGGTGCCGCCGGATTCGTCGAACACATAGACCGAGCCTTGATAGCCGTTGGCCGCGTATGCGCCGATGAGAACAGTCGAGCCGTCGAGAGCGATCGAGTAGCCGAAGATGTCGCTTGCCGCGCCGTCGCTCGCGGTAAGTTTCTGCGTCTGACTCCAGCTTCCGTCCGATTCTTCGAACGCATAGACCGCGCCCTGGGCGCCGTTGTCGCCGACGGTCGCATCATCCGCGCCGACAAGAGCGGTCGTGCCCTCCACGGCCACCGAGTGACCGAAGAAATCGAATGACTCGCCATCGCTCGAGGTGAGCTTGGCCGTCTGCGTCCAGGTGCCGCCCGACTCGCCGAACACATAGGCCGCGCCTTCGAACGAGTTGCCGTTGGCCGTCGCATCGGGGGCGCCGGCGATGGCGGTCGTGCCCGAGAGGGAAACCGAAGTTCCGAAGGAGTCGAATTCCGCGCCGTCGCTCGCCGTGAGCTTCTGCGTCTGCGCCCAGGCGCCGTTCGATTCGCTGAACACATAGACCGCACCTTGGTCCTGATTGCCGTTGACAGTAGCTTGCGGCGTACCGACCAAGGCGGTGGTGCCATCGAGGGAAACCGAGAAGCCGAACTGATCGAGCGCCGCGCCGTAGCTTTCAGACACCTTCTGCTCCAGCCACACCAGCGGATCCACCGTGAGCGGATAGATGGCGTGCGTATCGTTGACCGCAATCAGGATGCGATCGCCTTTGTTAGTCAGCGTCGCCGGAATGACTTTCCCCTCGGCATCAGTGACGACGAGACCGCCGTATCGCAGCTTGCCCCAGCCGAGCATGTGATCGTGCTGACTGGCTTTGTTGCTCGCGGCAAGCATGAGAGTTAACTTGCCATGCCCGGCCGGGCGTTTTGTAATTGTGAACCCCTGCTCGAAGCCGATTGGCAGCACTCGCCACCACTCGGTCAGGTCGCCGCGTGCATAGCTTACGCGGTTGCTCTTGATGACCGGTTTCGCCGTTTCGACTGAAGCGAGGTTATCCCCCCTTCCGTAATTCACAAGATGCAATGCGAGCGATGAGCCCCCACCCGTGAAATGCGCACCGCTGCCGTTAAAGCAAGCGGTAAGTACAGTTCTCGGTAGCGTGGCGCAACCGTTTGTATTCAGGGTTTGTGCGGCATCCGCATCCTTCGCGAGTGCCTGGTATAACGCCGGACGCAGAGCGGCAGGTAATGGCGTGGCATGGAGAGATGAACTTGCATCAGAATTTTCATAGTTGATGCTGGAAACCTGAGCCAGCGCGGGCATGCAAAAGCTGGCGATCAGGAACGACAAAGCTGACACTGAATAAAACAAAGCTCGCACGGCGGTGGTCCTCCAAGGGAAGTTGATTGGCGTCGGGCCAAAAATGTAGCCCGCTCACCGAAGTCTAACAGGCATATTTGATTTTTTTTGATCGTGATTTAATTTAATCAATGCCAAAACTATTGGTGGGATATTCTCTTCCGCGCCGAGAGCCCATGGAGTTGGGTGGGATGAATTAAGTCGACGGAAGGCTGTTTTTTTGAGTGACCCGGTTAGGGTTTGTCGGACAGGTCGCGGGACAGACGCGTATGGGCGAGCCACCCAAGCTGGAAGCGGCTGCGGGCGTGGAATGTCTTCATGATCTCCGACATGCGCCGGGTCAGTGTGGCCGTCGAAATGCTCATTTCCTGAGCGAGCCTTTTGTCGTTAAGGCCCGCAGCTAGTAATGACATCAGTTTTTCACCCTCATGGGATAGCAATACGGGAGGTGCGCCAGTCTTTATAAGGCCTTCGCGGGTGAGGGAGATGGGAGCGGCCTGTTCCCAGAGTATGTCGAACAGGGCACAAAACGTATCAAGCAGGCCCGAAGAGCGAACCAGCAAAGCCAAACACTCCTTTCCTTTTGGATTCAATGGAATAATGGCAATACGACGGTCGCAGATCACGATTTTACTCGGCACAACAGGGAGCACGCGAACCTCTTCGCCATGTTTTACGGCTTGGCAGATTTTGTCGACGGCGCCCGGTAAAGATAGAAAATCATGATCCACAATGCTTTGGAAATGCACACCTCTCGCTTGCGCCTCTATTTCACAGCTTTGTTCTTGTTCCCACGTGCCTTCCAACCGCGAGATAAGCAGCGGCGGCCGAGTCAGAACCATTATTTCATGCTGGGCGGTACGTTGTATTTGCTCGAGTATGTGCCGTGCTGCTGTATAGCCAGCAATCAATTCCACCATCTGTTCCTGTTCTCCGTGGCGATAAGTCGCCGCTTCTTCCTGGAGCTCGTGGATCACATCTTCCGTGCGCTGCAATTCCTCCTGGCGATGGAGGACGAGTGCGCGCAGCGCGATGTCCGGTGCAGTGGGAATATAACGCTGCGGTTTTTCCGGCGAGTGCGTTGCCAAGCCTTTGGCCTCGATCGAATCCAATAGTCGCTGGGCCTTGCCCGGTGTCAGCGCCAAGGCTGGGGCAATCTCCGGCACAGTCGTACGGGGATGGGCCAATAGCCAACGGTAGGTCTGTTCCTCTGCTTCGCTGATGCCCAGAATATCCAGCGGCCGCGTCTCGGCGGCTCCGACTCGTTGTGCGGTCATGGCAAGGTTCGCTACGAGGTGCAGTAACTACAAGATAGTTGCTGCCCACCATTTTTGCCAGTCGGCCC
>JBOIBN010000136.1:0-3685 GCA_050739575.1 Gammaproteobacteria bacterium | reverse complement strand
GAACAGGGTCGAGAATTCCGGCCCGAAGTTCACGGCGCCGGGCGGATAGGTCGTGCTCGCGAGCACCTGTCCGCCCAGACTGGTCAACGTTTGCGTGAAAGCGGAAGCGACGCCGCTGCCCCAGTCGTTCGCGGGCACGAGCACGACGGCGCGTTCGAGTCCCCCGGAAATCGCGCGCTCCGCAACGGCGCGCGCTTCTTCGTCCGGGCTCAACCCGAATTGGAAAAGCTGCGCGGGCGCAGCGCCGCCGTTCAGATAATTTAGAGCCAGCACCGGCACCGGTGGATGCGCGGAGGCCACGCTCCCGACACCATCCGCTGTGAGCGGTCCGACGACAAAATTGGCCCCGTCGGCAAGCGCCGCGGCGAGCGCCGCACCCGCGCCCGTGCCGCTGCCCCTGGTGTCATAGAAGGCAAGCGTGGGCCGGGGATCGCTTCCCAGATAATAGGCCGCAAGAAGCCCTTCCTCTACCGCGTTGCCTTGGATCGCGTATGGCCCGCTCAGCGGCAACAGGAAGGCAACTTTCTCCGGATAGGTCACGCGCGTCTGCGTCCGCGCCTGAATTTCGGCAATCAAACCGTAGTCCGCGGGATGATTGGGATAGGTCACGCGCCAGGCCTGGAGCCGCTGCGAGAATTCCCCGGGTTCCAGCCAGGCGTTGCGCTCGATGTCGGCAAGTTCGACCCAGCCGCGTGCGGTCGGGGACATACCCTGCGTCGAGGGCAGATTAGCGGTGTTCGCAAGTTGCCCCCAGATCAGTTCGTCATTGGCCAGAATCTCGTCCGAACTCGTCGCGAGCGTCCCGCGCTCGACCAGCGTTTCCAGCCCGTCGCTTGCGCTGCCTGAGGCAAACTGCGCGCGGCCTTTGAGTGCCAGCAACTGCAGGCGGGCCTCGAGATTCTGTGGGGGGGGCGCGCCGGCGAGTGCCTCCAGTGCATCCTGCGGGCGATGGACGGCGAGCGCAAGCCGTGCCTTAGTTTCCGCGCCCGCAAGCCGCTGCTTCGGCGGTAGAGCCTGGATTCCGACGGCCGCGATCGCCCGCCAAGCCGCTTCGGGCTGTTTCGCGCGCTCGTAGTCCTGGGCGGCATGCAATCGGGCTTCCGCCTGGGCGCTGCCTGTCGTCTTGGACGCGGCCGCCAGCCAGGCCTCGGCCGCGGCCTGATACCGGCCGCCGGACTCCAAGGGGGCAGCCGCATTGCCTCCCGTGGGCGTCGGCGCGGGTGACGGGCCGCCGGCACAGCCGGCAACGATTACCGCCGCAATCAGGGCGGCATAACGGATGGCTGAGAATCGTACGTGCATGGACGGGAAGTGCATCAAGGGATAGCCTGAGTGCCAGTATTGGGTCGAGACCCGGACATGTCAATTTTACGCGCCACGCTCTACGTCGTCGCGACGCCGATCGGAAACCTCGGTGATCTCAGCGGACGCGCCGGGAAAATCCTCGCCGCCGTGGACTTCGTCGCCGCCGAGGACACGCGCCATACCCGGCGATTGCTCGAGACCTGCGGCATTTCCGCACGCCTGGTCTCGCTGCACGAGCACAACGAGGCGCAACGCACGCCCGCGCTCGTTGCGCGCCTCGCCGCGGGCGAAAGCGCCGCACTGGTCTCGGATGCGGGCACACCGCTGGTAAGCGACCCCGGCTACCGGCTGGTGCGGGCGGCACAGGATGCCGGCATCGCCGTGCGCGCGGTGCCGGGCCCTTGCGCGGCGGTGGCGGCTTTGTCCGTTGCCGGGCTCGCCACCGATCGCTTTGCCTTCGAAGGCTTCTTGCCGGCGCGAGCGGCGGCGCGGCGCAAACGGCTCGGTGAACTCACAGCCGACCCACGCACGCTCGTCTTTTACGAAGCGCCGCACCGCCTCCCGGAGATGCTCACGGACTGTGCGCATATCTTCGGCAGCGGACGCGTAGGAGCACTTGCGCGCGAACTGACCAAGCTGCACGAAACCGTTCGCCGCGCTCCGCTCGGCGAACTCGCGCAACTCATCGCAAGCGGCGAAGAACCCGCACTCGGTGAATGCGTCGTGCTCGTCTCTGGTGCCGAGACGCACGCGCACGCAGACGACGCGGATGCATTGCTTAAAGCAATGCTCGACGAAGGACTGAGCGCAAAAACGGCAGCCGCCGTCACCCGTCGCCTGAGCGGGAGACCGCGGCGGGAACTATATCAGCGCGCGATTGAACTCTCGCAGGACAAAAACCCAAAACATTCACCGCAGAGCACGCCGAGATAAGAAAGGGCAATAATTTTTTATCTGGGTAAAACTCATGGTTATATCCATGAGTTTTTCTTCACAAATAATTCTCTGCGAACTCTGCGTGCTCTGCGGTGTGTTCTCGTGTTTAATTAATCGTTGAGATGGCTGAAGGCGACGCGCGCGGCGGTGAGTGTGGCCGCGATTTCTTCCTCGCCGTGGGCCGATGAGACGAACGCCGACTCGTAGGCCGAGGGTGCGAGATAAACACCGGCATCCAGCATGGCATGAAACCAACGGGCATAGCGCTTCGTGTCGGCACGCCTGACGTCGTCGAAGCTGCGCACCGATCCGTCGGAAAAGAACAACGAAAACATCCCGCAAACCTGATTCACGGCAACGGATATTCCCGCCTCTTCGGCAGCGGCGCGCAGACCGTCGGCGAGCGAGCGCGTATTCGCTTCAAGTCTTTCGTAGAATTTCGGCGCGGCGGTCAGTTCGAGCGTCGCGAGCCCCGCGGCCATCGCGAGCGGATTGCCCGAAAGCGTGCCCGCCTGGTACACGTGCCCCTCGGGCGCGAGCTGCGCCATGAGTTCGGCGCGACCGCCGAAAGCCGCTGCCGGCAGGCCGCCACCGACGATTTTGCCGAGCGTAGCGAGATCGGGAGTCAATCCATAAAGACCTTGCGCACCGCCGGGTCCGACGCGAAAACCCGTCATCACTTCATCGAAGATCACCAGTGCACCGTTGGCGCGCGCCTCGCCGATCAGTCCTTTGAGAAAACCGGGCGTGGGCGGTATGCAGCCCATGTTGCCCGCCACCGGCTCGACGATCACGGCGGCAATGTCGTTGCCGTGCAAGGCGAACAGCTGGACGACGGCTTCGAGATCGTTGTACGGCAGCGTCAACGTGAGCCGCGCCAGCGCGGCGGGCACGCCCGGCGAGGACGGTGTGCCGAATGTGAGCGCGCCCGAACCGGCTTTGACGAGGAGCGAATCGGAATGGCCGTGATAGCAGCCTTCGAACTTGAGGATCAACTCGCGCCCAGTCGCGGCGCGGGCGAGTCGGATCGCGCTCATCGTCGCCTCGGTGCCGGAATTGACGAAGCGCAAGCGCTCGATCGAGGGCATGCGCGTAATCACCGCTTCCGCCAAACGCGTTTCGAGTTCGGTGGGCGCACCGAACGACAAGCCACGCGCCGCCGTCTCCTGCACCGCGGCTACAACCGCCGGATGCGCGTGGCCGGCAATCATCGGCCCCCACGAACCGACATAATCAAGATAGCGCCTCCCGTCGGTGTCGTAAAGGTACGCACCTTCACCGCGTTCGATGAATATCGGCTCGCCGCCCACCGCGCCGAAGGCGCGCACCGGCGAATTCACCCCACCGGCCAATACCGCCCGCGCCCGCTCGAATTCGTTCATGGATTGTGATGAAATACCGGATTCACTGCCTATTGTAGAATTGGCGCGTGTCTACGACTTTC
>JBOIBN010000135.1:0-3754 GCA_050739575.1 Gammaproteobacteria bacterium | reverse complement strand
GACCGACCTGGAGGAGCGCATGCTTCCCGACGAATTGACTCTCGGCGGTCTGGCAGCAGGTGTTCTCTTTGCGATCTTTGTCTATCTGCCTCGCGGCTTGGCGGAGCTTTTCGTTCCGGCTGCGGGACCTGTCTGGCAATCCTTGTTGAATGCCGTGGCGGGCGCCGTAATCATTGCGGTGCCGATGTGGCTAACGGCGGCGATCTACGCGCGCCTTCGCGGCCGCCCGGGACTTGGCTTGGGCGATGTCAAACTACTCGCGCTTTTGGGCGTTTTCCTGGGCCTCGGGGCGGGGCTGCTGGCGCTCGTGATCGCCGCAGTCGCGGGCTCCGCAATCGGCCTGATCTATATCTGGGTAACACACAAACGTGCCGCCAGTTACGAGCTTCCGTTCGGCACTTTCCTCTGCGCGGCAGCGGCGGCTGTTGTGTTGTTTGCACCGGATTCGGTAGGGCGTTTCTAGGTGTCACGTAGGGTTGAAAACCGGGGTTGAAAACCGGGACAGTACACGCAAATACCTGGAGAGACGAGCCATAGAACGGGCACTCTACTGAGTTACGACAATTCGGGCAACCAGCTTGTGGTCAATGGCGATACACTGACCTATGACGCCGAAAACCGCATGACATCCGCCTACGACCCGATCACCCATAACACGGAGACGTACGCTTACGACGGCAACGGCCAGCGCGTCCAGAAAACCGGTCCCGGCGGCACAACCACTTACATTTACGATGCCTTCGGCAATCTGGCCGCGGAATACGGCGCCGTGCAGGGGAATCCGCCATGCACGACGTGCTACTTAACCTACGACCATCTCGGCAGCGTGCGCATGGTGACAGACCAGAACGGCAACGTCGTTGCCCGGCACGATTTCTTACCCTTCGGCGAAGAGATCCCGGCAAACACGGCGGGGCGAAACGGACAGTGGGGTTCGACAAGCGATGTCGAGCAGAAATTCACTGGGCAGATCCGGGATAACGAGACCGGGATGGACTTTTTCCAGGCCCGGTATTTCACGAATGCGCTGGGGAGGTTCAATAGCCCCGATCCTGAGAATGCCGGAGCCGACCCGGCCGACCCGCAGACATGGAATGCGTACGCGTATGTGAGAAACAATCCGTTGGCGTTGATCGACCCGAGCGGCCTGACTACTTGCGATGCAAACGGGAACCATTGTCAAGACACAATCACGGTAACCGCTCAGCCTCCCGATCCAATACAACTGCTTACCGTCGAGCTTACCAACAGCTACAACGAGAACGGCGACGATGATCCACGCTCTCCCCAACCGCATCCGCTGATCACATTGCCGCTCTCGCTTACGCGGCCGGCAAGTAGCACCTGCATAGCCGGGTATGGCGCCGCCGGTGCGGTTCTGGGTGGCCGAGCGGGATGGGTCGGTGGAGGTGCTGCAGGGATCTTAGGTTCAGAGACTGGACCGTTCGATATTGCGATTGCCTATGGCGGAAAGGTGCTCACGAGCGACGTCGGCGCGTATGTAGGGTTCAGAGCGGGTCAGCTACTCGGAAATATCTTTTGCGCGAGCAGTACGGGAGGCGGAGGAGACGGCGGGCCGGGCAGTAACCCCGCAACGAAACACGGCACGCGTCGACTCGCTCAACGCAGATTTTCTCCAGAAGAGATTGCCAATACGAAGGCGGGTGAGCAATTCGAGCAATCCGACGGCGCGATCGCTTACGTCAAAAAAATGGGCAGGAACAGCTACAACGTGCTTGTTGAGAATCCTGATGGCGAAATTATAACTGCGTTAAAAAATATTTCCCGAAATGAAGTCAAGAACCTTGCGGCGAATTACGGCTGGCACTAAACATGGATCAACGCTATCAATGCTGCTTCTGCGGACTTTCAATCGAACCTATGATACCCGATGTGGCATCACTCCTATATACGTCATGCGTTGATCAAACATCGACAAAGCTACAGCGCGATCAGGAATTTTTCTGCCATACCGAATGTTTTAATAAGAGACTACATCGATCAACGCATCTATATGTCGTCGATATCTTGGGGGTCGACCCCGACAAACAAAACGTAGAAGATGCACCGGAAGAGCCATGAGAGGAGCGCTGGGGACGGAAGCTTCGGGGGAAATGTGGACGGAGGCAGTAAAATCCGAGAGAAGCAGCTTGGAGGAATGACTGCAATATAGATGCCGGCATTCGCTCGTGTGGCCATCCCCGGAATCGCATATCACGTGACGCAACGCGGCAATTATCGTCAGGACATCTTTGCCACCGACGAGGACCGCGAAACCTATTTGGGTTACGTCGCGAGCGCCGCATTGGCCTACGGTTTGGAACTCCACGGTTGGTGCCTGATGACGAACCACGTCCATTGGATCGTCCTGCCGAAACACGAGATGGCCATGGCCCAAGCGTTCCGGCGCGCACACTCGCGGTTTGCGGGTTATGTGAACCGTAATCATAAACGTGCGGCTGGCCACTTATGGCAGGGCCGCTATTATTCCTGCGCGCTTGATGAGGAGCATTACTTCGCCGCATTGCGATATGTGGAGCGTAATCCGCTTCGCGCGGGATTGGTGAGGTCACCCGCTGTGTATCGCTGGTCGAGCGCCCCCGCACGTTTGGGCCTAACCCCAGCGCCGGATTATTTGCAGACGTACTTGTGGGCGGGTTCCGTCGGGCATGAATCTATGCGGAGCCGGTATAAACCGCGCGCAAACTAGCTCGCATCCAGCTTTGTGCCATCTTTTGCCAGCTCTTCGAAGCGCCAACAAGTGTTGATGGGTAACGACCTGAATTCGGCTACACTATCGAGTGCGGCGCGGTGGCAAAGGACTAATGAAATACCTCAGACGCGACGACAATAACGGATACCGTGAAGTAGCAGGCGAACCGCTGGACACAACAGGCCGACCTCTTCGACCATGGGCTCTGACCCCGAGCGCGTGGGTGGTTTACGACGAATGGAAGGCACAGGCTTCAGGACTTCAGGGCATGTTCGGACTCGCGATGGGGGGCATGCAGAGCAAAACAGCTCTAAGAATTTACGACAAGGCGGCCAGTCAGACGCGACGGCGCGAGTTCGAGACGGAACTCGCTAGAGACGCCGGCGCGCACCCGGAATGTGTCAAGGCAGCGGTGGATCGAGTATCAGCGGGCATCAGAGCGTTTGTTGACCAGAACGCCGATAGAGCGGGCAACGCCGTAAAGCAGCGCTGCTACAACGACACCGGATCAGGCCGGATGGGTACATTGTCCGAGGCTTCGGCGATCTCGAACTCCGTCGCATGGGCGAGAGCCTGCACCGTGATGGACGGGGCTGAAATTCCGAAAATTCTAGGCATTCACAACTGCATGGCCAACTTCTACACGCGAACCAATGCGCTGCCGTCCGGCCAAAAGACGGTCTACGATTCAACCAACGTGAGGGTCACACCAGCACAAGGCCATTTGTACAAATGGTTTGTCGACGACGCTTCGCGAGGGAGGCAAAGATCCGCCGGAGCTGTTGCGACTGCGGCGCCCGGAATCACTACGCCCGGACCGGCGGCCAACGTTGGCGATGAAGTGCGTAAACGCGGAGTAGACGAGTGGGCACGGGTTGAGGGATCGGGTTTCGTCAAAGGGGTTGACTTGCGCAACCTGGTCTTCGGCGCTGGCCGGTCAGGCACCACGGGTGAACTGCTGAAAGCATACCGGACCTTCGGCGGCATGGACGAGGGAGAAGAGTTCAAGCAGTACCTGCTTGCCATCGTGATCTACCTGGT
>JBOIBN010000134.1:0-3912 GCA_050739575.1 Gammaproteobacteria bacterium | reverse complement strand
TGCACTTTCAGTATCGGGATGCGCACCAGATCGCGCTGCGCGCCGAGCGCGCGCTGGTCGAATCGGACGGCCTGCCGTGGTCGGTCTACAACCGGTTCTGCAGCAAGTGGATCAAGGTTATCGGCGATCGCAAGGTCTATCCGAATCCGCCGCCGGATATCGACCTGCAACCCGAGATTGACGAGGACGACAAAACCACCCTGCGCCACATGGGGGCCAGGCTTGCGGCCAGGACCGGTCGCGACAGCATGAAATAAGCAGACGCGAACCTGACGAACGGCCCGCGGCGCGGATGTAACTGCTTGGCGCCGCCATGAGGCCAGCGCCCTTCTGATTTATTCAGAGGTTATGTCGGGTGTAGCGAGAACTTTTGGAGTGATGCCGGAAGCAGGAGTCGAACCCGCGACCTTCGCATTACGAATGCGCTGCTCTACCGTCTGAGCTATTCCGGCACACAGTTGCAATTTTAACGCAGATGCTCAGGCAGAAACGCACTCGCGCAGGCGTACGATGACTTCCACCTCGGCTGCTTCGGTTCCGGCGGGGGTTTCCGGCAGCCCGCTTACCCGAAGCTGGTCGGCCGGGATGTCGATCAATTCTCCCGTCGCCGGATTGTAGAAATGGTGATGCGCATGGATGGTCGAATCGTAGAACACGCGATTCGGGTCCACGATCACCTCGCGCAGCAGTCCGCGCTGGGTGAACAGGCGCAGCGTGTTGTACACCGTGGCCTTGGATACGCTCGAACCGTGACGGTTGACTTCCGCCAGCACCTGGTCGGCGCTCAGATGCTGTGGCGCGGCGAGCATTACTCCGGCAATGCGCAACCGCTGGCGGGTTGCCGCTATGCCCAAGCCCTGAAGTTTGCTGGCGAGCGCCTGACCGGTCATGCCGCGCTCCGTTGCAACCTGGACTCATTATAAGTCAGGCTCCGCACGAGCCATCGTCTCACCCGTATCATCCCCCGCTTGTGGCACGCTTCGTCCGCATGACTTCCGAAGAGTTCGCGCTTATTCCCGAGACCGCCACGCGTGGGGCGCTGGCACGGCGCATGATCGCGATCGCCGCGCCCGTGATCGCGAACAATCTGCTGACTTCCGGCATGCAGATCACCGATGCGGTCATGGCGGGCAGGCTTTCGGCGCACGATCTGGCCGCAATCTCGGTCGGAGGGAGCGTATACGTGCCGTTCTTTCTGCTTGCGCTCGGCGTGCTCGTCGCCGTGAGTCCCACCAGCGCGCAGCTTTACGGCGCCGGCCGTGTGCGGGAGATCGGCGCCGTCGCCCGCCAGGGTCTGTGGCTTGCGCTCGTGCTGGCGGCGCTTTTGATGACGGGTTTCCGGTTTCTCGCACCCGTGTTCAGTGTGGCCGGCGTGAGCGGTCAGCTCGGACTTGAAGCGGGGGCTTATGTCGAGGCCATGGCCTGGGGTCTGCCGGCCATCCTCGCCTATCTCGTGCTGCGCTTCGCGAGCGAGGGCATCGGTCATACGCGTCCCATGCTCTATGTTGCGCTGGCGGGATTCGTCGCGAACATTCCGCTCGACTACTGGTTCATATTCGGTGGACTCGGCGTCCCGCGTCTGGGCGCCGTGGGCTGCGGCTACGCGAGCGCGCTCGCGATGTGGCTGCAATTCGCCGCCATGTTGGCCTATGTGAGATTCGCGCGCCGCCGTTACGCACCGCTCGCGCTCGGCGAGCGCTTCGATCCGCCGCGTCTCGCGCCGCTTCTCAACCTGCTGCGCCTCGGCGTGCCGATCGCGGTGATGCTCTTTGCCGAGGTGAGCCTGTTCGGCGCGGTGGCGTTGCTGATGGCTTCTTTCGGAACGGTCACGGCGGCGGCACACCAGGTCGCGTTGACGGTTGCGTCGTTTTCGTTCATGGTGCCGATGGGACTCGCGACCGGTATTGCCGTCGTGGTCGGCCACGCCGTGGGTGCCGGCCGTCCCGCGGAGGCGCGGCTTGCAGGTTTTACAGGCATCGGATTGTCGCTCGCCTTCGAATTCGTTGCCGCCGTTTCGATGCTCGGGCTGCGCGTACCCATCGCCCGTCTCTTCACGTCCAATCCGGCGGTGATTGATCTTGCCGCCGAACTGCTCATGCTGGCCGCGGCGTTCCAGCTTTCCGACGGCTTGCAGGTTGCGTGCGCCGGCGCCTTGCGCGGGCTGAAGGATACCCGCACGCCGATGCTGATCACCATTATCGCGTACTGGGGAACGGGTTTGCCGCTTGCCTGGGCGTTCGGTTTTCCCCTCGGCATCGGGCCGGTCGGCGTATGGGTAGGACTGATCGCGGGGCTTACGGTCGCCGGTCTGCTGCTTTTGTGGCGCTTCGCGCGCCGCAACGCGCACGGCCCAGCCGGTATCATACAAACATGAGCCTGCAGGAACGCCTCGAAGGACTGCTCGCCGAAGGCAAGGACGGCGCACCGCTGCGGGTGTCGCTCGCGCTTGCCTGCATGGGCCACGGTAACGCGGCCGAGGCGATCAATCATCTCAAGCGCGCGGTTGCGCTGGATTCCGGCTACAGCGCGGCGTGGAAGACTTACGGCCGCGCGCTCGCGATGGAGGGGAAAAACGTGCAGGCACGCGCAGCGTACCAGCGCGGACTCGAAGTCGCACGCGCGGCCGGCGACCGGCAGGCCGAGCGTGAAATGCAGGTATTTCTCAATCGTTTGGAAAAACAGGCACGAACATGAACGATCATTTCGAGCTTCCCGGCGGGAATGCGCGCGAGGGCGACGCGAGCGACAGTCTGCTCACGCGCGAATCCTGGAAGGTTTTTCAGATCATGGCGGAATTCGTCGAAGGTTACGAACGTCTCTCCAGGATTCGCCCCTCGGTCTCGGTTTTCGGTTCGGCCCGCACGCCGTCCGATCATCCCTACTACAAGCTCGCCGAGGCGATCGGTTACGAGCTTTCGAGTGCGGGTTTTTCGGTCGTGACCGGCGGCGGGCCGGGGCTGATGGAGGCCGCGAACAAGGGCGCCTTTCGCGGCAAGGCCGCTTCCATCGGGCTCAACATCCAGCTCCCGCATGAACAAAGAGTCAATGCTTGGCAGGATGTGAGCCTTTTGTTCACGCATTTTTTCGCGCGCAAGGTCATGTTCGTGAAATACGCGTCGGCCTATGTGATTCTCCCGGGCGGTTTCGGCACACTGGACGAGTTCTCCGAGATTCTCACGCTGGTCCAGACCGGCAAGAGCCGCCGCATTCCGATCATTCTTGTCGGCCGCGCGTACTGGGACGGTTTGCTCGAGTGGTTCCGGGAGCGGCTGGCCGCGGAGAAGATGATCGCGGCCGACGACATCGGGCTGTTATCGTTTGCCGAACAGGCAGCCGAAGTGGTCGAGTTGATTTTCGAGCACTACGGCGAACGCGGATTCGGGCCTTCGCCCGAAGAGCGCGAAAAGATGCTCGATCTGTAACGTTAAAGCTCGATGATCGGACTCCTGCAACGGGTCAGCGAGGCGGCCGTCGCGATAGAGGGCGAGACGGTGGGCGCGATCGCCTCCGGTCTCGCGGTATTCGTCTGCGTGGAGCGGGGCGACGGACCGGCACAGGCCGCGCGTCTGGTCGAGCGCCTGCTTGGCTATCGCGTATTTTCCGACGGGCAGGGACGTCTCAACCGGAGTCTTGCCGAGACCGGCGGCGGCTTGCTGCTGGTGCCGCAGTTCACCCTCGCGGCCGACACCCGCAAGGGCATGCGACCGAGTCTTGGGCGGGCGGCCGTGCCCGAGGAAGGACGCGTTCTTTTCGAACGCGTCGTCGAGCTTGCCCGCGCGGCGCATCCCGTGGTCGCGAGCGGCGTCTTCGGCGCGCGCATGCAGGTCCGGCTGGTGAACGAAGGCCCGCTCACCTTCTGGCTGGAGGCCCGCTCCGGCGTATCATTGGAAGCGGACGGGACGCGGGAGTAAA
>JBOIBN010000133.1:0-3939 GCA_050739575.1 Gammaproteobacteria bacterium | reverse complement strand
GGATTGTGCGCGCACGACAGTCAAGATGCTTTCCGGCGGCGAACGCAACCGGTTGCTGCTCGCGCGTCTCTTCGCCAAACCGTCCAACGTACTCGTGCTCGACGAACCCACCAACGATCTCGACATCGAAACCCTGGAGCTGCTGGAAAATCTCGTCGCCGACTATCCCGGCACCGTGATTCTCGTCTCGCACGACCGCGCCTTCGTCAACAACGTCGTGGACGGACTGCTCGTCAACGAAGGCGATCACGGATTCCGCTACCACGCCGGCAACTACGACGACTGGTTGCGCCGACAGAAACCGTCATCTGAAGACGTTTCGACATCAGGGAGCGCTTCGGGCAAAACACAAGCCGAAGCGAAAGAGAAACAGCGTCCGACCAAACTCAGTTACAAGGCTCAGCGCGAACTGGAACTATTACCGCAACGCATCCATGCGCTTGAATCAGAAGTCGCGCAGTGGCACAAGACCATGAACGATCCGGATTTTTTCCGCCAATCGTCCAACGAAATCAAGGACGGTCAGATGCAGCTCGCGGAAGCCAAACAAAAGCTGTCGGCGGCCTACGCCCGCTGGGAAGAACTCGAGGCACACCAGACCGAATTAACGCATCCGTAGGAGCGGCGCATTTATCAGGCGAGCATCCCGCATTTCTAGCGCTGCCGTAAAAGCAAACTCGCCTGCGATGCCAGATAAAAAGACCCCGCGGCATTGCTGTCGCGGGGCCATGGAAGTCGAAAAGTCTAGCGGCTTCTTACTCGTTCAGGGATGCATGATGCACAGCGTAAAATATCCGCCTTGGCTACCTGCATGCACGCCCCAGGCAAAGGTACCCGCTGGGGCGTGGCGATGAACCTCAGTGCCGCGGATCGCATAGGTCTTGCGCCCTGCGGCATTCTTGACGATCACGAACATGTGAAAGTCCGCCGGCGCGGTGAGGATCGCATTCTCCTCGCCCGCAGGCGCATAGTAAGCTGCATATATAGCCCGCGTACCGCCCAGCAGGTTGCCGTCATACTGAGTGTAGCCGTCCGGACAGGGCCTGATAGCGGTCGGTGCACTGGCCGTCAGCGCTGGCGTCGCCAGAGCTACGCTCGCGGTGTTCTCGATCGTCGTGCCCACACTGCCCGTGGCCTTGAGCGTCACGTTGGCGGTGGCTGTGCCGGCGTTGGCGTTGATTTGGCCGAAATCACAGGTCACGACACCCGAAGCTTCGCTGCAACTGCCTTGCGTTGCACTCGCTGAGATATAGCTCGCCGCCGCCGGCACCGCGACCGTCGCGGTCACCGCAGGTGAAGAGGCGCTCGCGTTGTTGGTCGCGATCGTCTGGCTGGTGTAGTTGTGGCCTTGTGCTACCGTCTCGGGCGCACTCACCGCGAGGCCGAGATCACTCTGGCCCTCGAAGTAGGCCGCGCCCTGCGCGGCGTTGCCGCCAATGGTGGCGTTATACGCCCCGATCACGGCCGAGCCGCCGGCGAGCGCCACCGAAAAGCCAAAGGCATTGCCCATCGCGCCGTCGCTCGCCGTGAGCTTCTGACTCTCGCTCCAGACTCCGTTCGTCCCGGTGAAGACGTAGACCGCGCCCGGCCCGCCGTAGAAATCAGGTGCCCCGATCACGGCCGTGGCACCGGCGAGCGCCACCGAAGAGCCAAAGAAATTGCCCGCCGCGCCGTCGCTCGCCGTGAGCTTCTGACTCTGGCTCCAGACTCCGTTCGTCTCGGTGAAGACGTAGGCCGCGCCTTGCACGGCGTTGCCGCCGATGGTGGCACCAATCGCCCCGATCACGGCCGTGGCGTCGGCGAGCGCCACCGAGTTGCCAAAGTCATCGTCCGCCGCGCCGTCGCTTGCCGTGAGCTTCTGACTCTGGCTCCAGACTCCGTTAGTCCCGGTGAAGACGTAGGCCGCACCCTGAGCGGCGTTACCGCCGACGGTGGCATTATACGCACCGATCACGGCCGTGGC
The DNA here is from genome assembly GCA_050739575.1 of Gammaproteobacteria bacterium. Lineage (GTDB taxonomy): Bacteria > Pseudomonadota > Gammaproteobacteria > JAKDMP01 > JAKDMP01 > JBOIBN01. Next base: position 1,976 of record JBOIBN010000133.1, on the reverse strand, counting down.
ACCGGCGAGCGCCGCCGAGACGCCAAAGTGATCGCCCGCCGCGCCGTCGCCCGCGGTGAGCTTCTGACTCTGGCTCCAGACTCCGTTAGTCCCGGTGAAGACGTAGGCCGCGCCCTGATCGGCATTGCCGCCGACGGTGGCTTGCAATGCCCCGATCACGGCCGTGGCGCCGGCGAGCGCCGCCGAGTAGCCAAAGCCATCGTCTGCCGCGCCGTCGCTCGCCGTGAGCTTCTGACTCTCGCTCCAGACTCCGTTCGTCTCGGTGAAGACGTAGGCCGCGCCCTGCTGAGTGTTGCCGCCGACGGTGGCTTGATTCGCCCCGATCACGGCCGTGGTGCCGGCGAGCGCCACCGAGTTGCCAAATCGATCGAACACCACGCCGTCGCTCGCCGTGAGCCTCTGACTCTGGCTCCAGACTCCGTTCGTCTCGGTGAAGACATAGGCCACGCCCTGATTGGAGTTGCCGCCGACGGTGGCATAAGGCGCCCCGATCACGGCCGTGGCACCGGCGAGCGCCACCGAGAAGCCAAAGTTATCGTACGCCGCGCCGTCGCTCGCGGTCGCCTTCTGCTCCAGCCACACCAGCGGATCCACCGTGAGCGGATAGACGGCGTGGGCATCGTTCACCGCGATCAGGATGTGATCGCCCTTGTTAGTCAGCGTCGCCGGAACGACTTTGCCGTTGGCGTCGGTGACGATCAGTTGGCCGTAACGCAGCTTGCCGAAGGCGAGCGTGTTCCCTTTCTTCGTCATACCGGCGAAAGCCGGTATCCAGTCAGACTTTGTATCCCGACCTTGGGTCGGGATGCTTTCTTTGGACTGGGCCCCGGCCTGCGCCGGGGCGACGATACGGGAGGCAAGTACCAAGGTCAGTTCGCCGTTTCCAGCAGGCCGTTGGGTGAGCGTGAAGCCCTGCTCGAAGCCGACCGGCAACACCCGCCACCACTCGCTCACGTTCCCGTGCGCGTAACGCACTTGATTGCCCGCGATCGTGGGCTGCATCACCGTCACGGCGGCGAGATCACTTCCGCGCCCGACACCGACAAGATGCAGCGCGAGCAACGCGGCATCCTTACTGTTGAAGTGTGCGCCCGCGGCATCGAAGCAGGCCGTGAGCGTCTGCCTGGGCAGCGTCGCGCAGCCCTTGGCGTTCAGCGCATAGGCCGGCCCCGCGTCCTTCGCAAGCGATTGATAGAACACCGGGCGCAGCGTCGCCGGCATTGATTGTGCGGCGTGGGTTGGTTGAACCACGGCGCCCCCTGCCGCTCCACTTGCCGGCGCGGCAAGCGCCAGTGCACCGCCCGCCAGAGCAAATACAAACAAGAATGCCTTGAGACCGATGGTCCCTGGAATGTTCATGGAAGATGACCCTCATTACAACCGAGTGGTTAAACCGGGCCGCAATGGTCCGGGCCGGCACGCGAGGGAGTATCGGAGCACAGGTCGCCAAGCACGTCTGTTGGAATTGTCGCAGCAGACCGGGGCCGATACGCGGACGTATGTCGAGGCGGACTATACACCCGGGAAACAGGTTATGGAAGGGGTTCCGATCCGGCCCCCCGCTTCGGCCACCCGGGTAACCGACCATGCGGACACGGATTCAAACTCGCGGTTCGTGAAAGCATTATCTTCTCTCTGCGTTCTCTGCGCGCTCTGCGGTTGCTCCACTTTCGATGCACACAAAAAGGCCCCGCGGCGTTGCTGCCGCGGGGCCGTAAAGGTTGAGGCTTATAGCAGCTTGTTATCCACTCATGGATGCTGGAGGCAGAAGGTGTAGGCGCCGCCGCTCCCATTCGCCTTCACCCCCCAGCTGTAAGTGCCCGTCGGACCCCAGCGGTGTACCTCGGTACCGGTAAAGCCCTGCTGCCACTGGCCGTACTTCGCACTGTCCACCCGCCCATAGAGCTTGAAGCCCGCCGGGGCCATGAGGATCGCATTCTCCTCACCCGCCGGCGCCTCATAGCTCGCGGAACGCT
>JBOIBN010000132.1:0-3962 GCA_050739575.1 Gammaproteobacteria bacterium | reverse complement strand
AGTACGGCCAGTGGCAGCAGGGCTTTACCGGCACCGAGGTACACCGTTGGGGTCCGACGGGCACTTACAGTTGGGGGGTGAAGGCGAATGGGAGCGGCGGCGCTTACACCTTCTGTCTCCAGCATCCGTGAGCGGATAACGAACCACTACACGCTTCGACTTCTAAGGCCCCAAGGCAGTAATGCCGCGGGGCCTTGTTTTTGGGAACGAACGCTGGTGATTGGCAAAAATGCCTACGAGCAACTATCTTGTAGTTACTGCACCTCGTAGTGGACCTTGCCATGACCACACAACGAATCGGAGCCGCTGAGGCGCGGCCATTGGAAATTCTGGGAATAACCGAAGCAGAAGAGCGCGCCTACCGCTGGTTGTTGAACCATCCCCGTGCAACTACATCGGACGCCGCCCAGGCGCTGGCGCTATCGCCGAGCAGGGCTCAACGCTTGCTCGATGGAATTGAAGCGAAAGGGTTGATGACACATACGCCCGAACGTCCGCGCCGTTATATCCCGGCTTCGCCGGACATAGCCCTCAATGCTCTGATGTTCCGCCGTCAGGAAAGTTTGCAGCGGGCAGCAGGTGCGATTCAGGAATTACAGGAACAAACGGCGACCCATAAACAGGGCGAACGGGAACAGCTGGTCGAACTAATTACAAGCCGCGAGGCCGAACGTCAAATTTATCATCAAATACATCGGATGGCCCGACACGAAATCGTTACCTTGATGCGGCCTCCTGCATTGATTTCTCAATTCGATGTACCGTCAGAACAAGATCAGTGCCACCAACGAGAAGCCCAAACCAGAGGCGTGCGTTTCCGCAGTATTGTTGATCCGGATTGGTTGTCTTTGCCTGGCGCCGTACAAAGAACAAAGGAAGATATGAAAGCTGGCGAAGACGTACATGTTCTATCATATTTACCTTTTAAGATGCTGATTTCCGATCACCGTATCGCGCTTATTCCATTGAGCCCTGGGCAGCCCACAAGCCCGACATTGCTGGTCAGAACGTCGGCACTTCTAGACGCGCTTTATACTTTATTTGAGATTTTCTGGGAGCGTGCTACTCCCATTTCATTCACGCGTGCCAGCACTTTGAAGACAAGTGAGTCCGACACTCGATTGTCCGAGGCTGTCGAAGATTTGCTCTCACTAATGGCCGCTGGTTTAAACGACAAGAAAATCGCCAGTGAGTTAGGCATTTCCCTGCGCACACTCTATCGACGTGTTGCTGAGATGATGAAGGACTTGGATGCGCGTACGCGATTTCAGTTCGGCTGGCTTGCCGCCTTGCGGCTATCCGGCGTTGTGAACAAGACTGCTTGAACTCATTGATAACGGCTCACAGATACAAGCGAGGTTTTATATCGCAGCGGAAACCGATCTCCTCTCGACTTGTTTTGTCGGAAAATCAGGCTATACGCAGGCGCTAGTATTCTTCGAGCGTGGCATTAACATGCCACGCCATAAATATGCCACAAAAATCTATTGACCTCCCATTCCTCCGAGAGAGATACTACCTGTGTAATGCATATTTTTGTATTATACGTATTGCGCGTGATTTCAATTCAGTTATAGGAAGAGGAAACGGCGTTATGAAACCGATGATTTTGAATGCCTCCATTTTACTGTTCGGCCTCGCAGGCGGCGGTGCGATGGCACTCGCCGCTCCCGCGAGCCACCAGCTACCCCAACCCGCAGCCCATTCGACTCCTTCTTCCCAAGCGCTGCCCGCGGCACTGCGCCCGGCGCTGTATCAGGCGCTTGCCAAGGACGCGGGTCTAGCCTTTCGAGTCAATGAGGACGGTTGTGCAGCCCTACCGAAGCCAGCGCTCAAGGCGTGCTTCGATGCCCGCGGCGCACATTTCAATGGAACGAATGTCACGCCTCTCACTTTGCATTTATCCGCCTACGGACGAGGTGTAGTGCTTTCGTCCGTGAAACAGGTGCAGCCCGAGATTAACGGTAATCGGGTGAGCTACGTTCACGGCTCCCTCAGTGAATGGTGGCGGGTGCTGCCGATGGGCTTTGAGCAAGGTTTTACACTTGCGAAACGGCCGGGGGGCGAGGGCGAACTTACGCTTGCGCTGAGCCTTAGCGGCAAGGCCACGCAGCAGAAAAGCGCTCTCGCGTGGGGCAAGCTCCGCTACGGCAAACTGGTCGTCACGGATGCGAATGGGAAGGTCATTCCGGCGATGCTCAAAAGCAAAGGCGACCGCATCTTGATCGCTGTGAACGACGCCCACGCTGTCTATCCGCTCACCCTTGATCCGCTGGTGTGGATCGAACAGAAAGTAACGGCGGGAGATTCCGGACAAGCCGACGATCTCTTCGGTTTCCGGGTGTTGGTGTCCGGCGACATCGCCTTCGTCAGCGCACCCGCGCCTCTCTACCGGCCGGGCACGGTTTACGTGTTCGGCAAACCGGCCGGCACCTGGAGCGAGACGCAGACCATTACTGCGACACCCGAAGCAACGCCGCCACCCGGTTGGTCGGACTTTTTTGGCTGGTCGCTCGCATTCGATGGCAATACATTGCTCATCGGGGCTCCCGACACCTTCGATCCAACTTACGGCCCACTGTTCGGCGCGGCATATGTCTTCACCGAATCCGATGGAACTTGGAGCCAGCAGCAGGAACTCCTGATGAGCAATCCGAATCCGAGCGAGTGCTCGAGCCTCTGCGGTTTCGGCGACTCGGTCGCCCTGGCGGGTAACGTTGCCGTCGTCGGCGCGCCCGGCTATAACGGCACCGAAGGCACGGCGTTCGTCTTTACCGATACTGGCGGCAGCTGGAGCCAGATGCAGCAGTTGACGGCAAGTGACGGCACGACGGGCGACGATCACGAATTCGGTTACTCGCTCGCGTTTGACGGCACTAACCTCGTCGTCGGTGCTTCCGGACCCGACTATTCGTCAAACGGCCAATACCCTCAAGGTACCGCCTACGCATTCACCGAGTCGGGCGGCAGCTGGAACCAGGCCCAGGAATTCAATGCGAGCGACGGCGCAGACGGGGATCAGTTCGGCTTCTCGCTCGCGCTCGACGGCACTACGCTCCTCGTCGGAGCACCGGCTGCCGATGTCGGGGACAATATTCATCAGGGTGCTGCCTACGTGTTTGACGGTTCGACCGGCGCCTGGACGCAAACACAAAAACTCATCGCCAGCAACGGGATAGCCTATGACCAATTCGGTCAATCGGTTGCGCTGCAGAACGACAGTGCCCTTGTCGGCGAATGGAGCTTCGATGACAATCCCAACGATCCTCCTCCTCCCCCAAAGCAAGGCTTGTCATATATGTTCACGAACACGGGCGGCACATGGACTCAGGCGCAGGAATTCACCGCGAGTGACGGCACGCTAGGCGATTCGTTCGGCTGGGACGTCGCGTTGGACGGAACGACTCTTTTGATTGGAGCGGATGCCGCTGCGGTCAACGGCAACACCTATCAAGGCGCTGCGTACTTCTATGGCGGGAGCGATCTGAGTCTTGCCGTGAGTGCGCCGCAATCGGTAGGACAGGGTCAGCAGTACGTCAGCCAGACAATTGCGACCAACAACGCGAGCGCCGCTTCGCCTGCGGTGAGCGCCACGGTCACGGTGCCGGCGGCGGCGAGCTTCGTCTCCGCCACGGCGACGCAAGGCAGTTGCAGCGAAGCCTCGGGTGTCGTGACCTGCGACTTCGGTGCGATCAGTAGCAACGCTGGCACGGCGACGGCCAACGTCACGCTCAAGGCCACAGGCAGCTCCGGCACCACGATCGAGAACACCGCAAGCGTGGCCTTGGCAACGCCGCCCTTGACGGCGAGCGCCCCGACCCAGATCGGCCAGGCAGGGTGTCCGGACGGCTATACCACCTACAGCGGCACGCTGGGGCCCAACGCCACGCAGCGTTCCGCGAGCTATGAGGCGCCGGCGGGTGAGGAGAATGCGATCCTCATGGCCCCGGCGGGCTTCAAGC
>JBOIBN010000131.1:0-3982 GCA_050739575.1 Gammaproteobacteria bacterium | reverse complement strand
GAGTACCTGCGCTATCAGTCGCAAGCACGAAACGGCCTGAGATGACGAACTCGGTCGTCTCGGGCAGCATGACAGACACGAAAGCTTCAGAAGTCATTGTCAAGTGCGCCCTTGCGGGTCGGATAGGCGCGCGTGCGCGCTCGCGCAGCTCGCTGTACGAGTGCATCGCGCGCAGGATCAGCGAGCTCATGCGCTTGACCGAGGAGGTCGTAGGCCCAAAGAAGTGAAAAGTAGACGGCGACGGCGGTACCAGGCTTGCCAGCCTCGGCCGTGGCTACGGTTCGGTAACCCACGCCGATCTTCGCGGCGACCTGCTCAATCGAGAGATTGCGCGCTAAGCGTGCAGTACGCAGGTTGGCCCCGAGAGTCTTGAGGGCGTGTTCGACCTCGAAGGGGAGAGCCGTCGTAAGGGCGTTTTGCTTGGACATGGCTATGCTGTAAAAGGCCGAAAAGGCGAGCTTTCCGTCCTTTTAACGCTATCACGTTCGCCTGCCCATGGCCACCGTCGCGACGTTGAAAGGCCAAAAAAGCGGCGCTTTTCGGCATTTTAAAGCCCAAACACAGTCACACCAAAGTAGTCCGAAGCGGACCTCCCAGAAGTAAGTCTCGAACAAATCTTAGTGCAACCGAGTAGGCCCAGCGGCGCTCCATTGCCAAGCGGGGCCTTTGCCTTCTAGCGGCCCGGCTGGATTTCGACAGTGCCGCCTTTCTCCGGGACTGCCTTTTCAGGCTCCTCATCGATCTTTTGAGTGAGCCAAGCGGCTCGCTTCGCCGGAGGCCTCGATAACGATCCCGCCCGTGCTTCCGTTCGCGGTCCCGCTTCATCACGACCTACCTGTCGGGAAATACCTCCCGCGCATCTGATCAGCTCGTGCGGACCATGGCCGAGAACAGCCGCACGCTGAACTGCTGTGGGCATGAATTGAAGTCGTTTCCTGAGTGCGCGACTTGCTCGGGGAATTTCGCCATGACGACCGCGGCACCGATCCAAAGTCGTTACCCAAGTTGAGGCCGACCACCGGATCCCGCTGGGAATCGTGATCCGTGCGGAAAATAGAGTCGCTTCGCGATTATGTAGCGAACATATGCAGATGCCTACGAGCAGGGGCTGTTTCAGTTACCGCCACAGGAGCTTGCGCGGGAGCGGCTCATCAGGATGTTCCTCAGCGGCTCGAGCCCGCTTTCCGAGGAGGCCGACAACTGGTTCCTGCGAGAATCGCGAGGACGCGCTGTATCGATTCTCCATTATCTTGCAGATCACCCCGACTGCAACCATGCCGAGCTGGTCGGCGCCCTCAATGATCCTCACGACAGCACGCCTCTCGGCACGCACGTCACCCGACTTGTCGCCAGATACGGCATGGTCGGCAAGCTGCATCCCGTGTTCTCCGATAGCAAGAGTCGCAATGCGCGCTACTACATTACCGACAATTTCCTGAAGGCATGGCTCGCGGTTGCCAAGCCCGCACGCGAGGCGGTGCCGATCAATCGCTCCATGACCGCGACGCGCTCGCCTTTGTAATCCAGCTCGACAATATCGGCATGCAAGCGTACCCGCAGCTGGCTCCCGATCAGGCGTGAGGAGACCGAGTAGGAGTGCTTCAGCACCCGCACCGTGCTCGCGCGCGAGACCGTCGCATACGATTCCCGGTACGCCGGTAATGCTCGCGCCGGCAGCGCCCGCAGATGGGCACGCTCCTCCTCAATGCGCCCCTGCCGGGTGACATTGCGCGCCTGGATGCAGCTCTCCAGGAACCCCTCGTACGCCTCCCGCGAGACAACAGCCAGCGACGCGCGCAGTCGCAACCGCTGATCGATGGCCGTCTTCAGCTGACCGTTTGCCGACTCGACGTCGCCGTTCTCATGGGCGTTTCCGGGGAAGTTCCGCGACGCTCTCAGCCCATCGGCGGGGCCCGAAGAAGTCCCCGCGAAGACCACGGTCATCGCCTACCGCAATGTATTCGAGCGGCTGTGGATGCTCGATCAGGTCCCCCGCTGGCTGCCGACGAAGAGCCACCTGAGACGCCTCACCCAGGCCCCTAAACATCCCTTGGCCGACACCGCGCTGGCCGCACGGCCGCTGGGCGTGGATGCTGGTGCCTCCATTTTTGCCTGCTCGTCGAACCGTTCGATGAGACAGTCATTCGTCGCCACCTCGCGGAGCACAATGTCCAACCAAATGGTCCTTCTATGGTCAACTTCGGCGCCGAAGGAAATGGGGTTTCCCTTTACATTGAAGACCCCGACGGAAACGTTGTCGAGCTGAAAGGGCCGGCGAGTGTATTGACTGGAAAGGCCAGCACAAAACGGGTGTCGTCGCCCAAGACAGCTTTGACTTGGTTCAGGTCTCGATGAAAGATACGAACCATGATACGCCTAGCAGCATGGCTGCCCGCCGATAAATCGGCTATCCGGTAAAAGCGGTTGATCGGGCTCCCGCGATACCGCGCACTAGATACAAGCGCTGGTTCGTCTTAATCTGCTGCACGTAGGCCTCCGGCGCACCTGCCTGGGTGGCAAACTCCTCCCACCGGGACACCGCGCGGGCAACCTGCTCCACGATCTCGGCGGCGATGCTTTTGGAGAGGCTCGCCGTATCGGCCAAGGCCATCAGGTCCTCGCGCGTGAAGCCATCGAACTTGCCATTCACACCCATTTGGTGCTGGGCCATCCAGCGGTTCGCAGGATCGTAGCCATAGGTCAGGTCATAGGCTGGGGCAAGACTCCAGCTGCCATGGGCGTCCATCAGGAACGAGATGTTCTTGACGTGATCGTCCTGGTTACGGGCGATGAGATTGAAGACGCACCGGCGGTACAGCTCCTCGCGCGCCACGGCTGCACCCCCAAGCTGCCGCAACACCTGGAATGCCTGCTCGTAGGTGTTGGCCTGCGGGGTGTTGTAGTCGAGGTGTGCGAGCGCCCCCAGGGTTTGCACGTGCAGCTTCGAGCCCGCATCGGTGCGGTCGAAGCGCTTTGTCATGAAGTGCTTGCGCGGGCCTTCCTCAAGCAGCCGGCACTCGGCCATCTCAATGCCGCAGGCCTGCGCCATAAGGTAGTAGGCATACTCCACGCGGGTGAAACCCTTGGGGTCTGACAACTCATGATCCCCGGCCCCCCGCACGCCGTCGAACTTCAAGAGCCAGTAGGAGAAACCGGCCGGCGCCGTGACCTGTCCGGAGCGCACCTCTTGGGTATCGAGGTTCCAGGCGATGAGCGCCTTGGGCCTCGCGCCGCCAGCGGACGTGCCCACGCGCAGTAGCTCAGCAAGGCCCGCGTGCACGGAGCCTGGGGCGAAGGATGTCGCAAGGTCATGGCGGTGCTGCAACACTTGGGAGGCAAGCTCGACCAGCGCCTCAATCTTGAGCTTCTCGCTCTTGCGGGCCCGCGGGCCTTTGACGGGTCGGAATTCAAGGGCCCCCATGCCGCGGCTACCGATGTAGCACAATCTTTCGATGGGCCCGAAGCTGCCAGGCGCGCGCCCTTGGGTGGCGAGCCAGGCCTCGATCAGCGTGTTGCCGAAACGGTCCGGAAGACTGTCTGCCAGGAGACCCGGCAGCCCCTTAAAGCTATCCAATCCCAGTGCCGGGAACTGGTAGACCCGGGCCGACAGAGGCATCATCAGCGGCGCTACTTCAACACCCAACTTCAAGAATCGCGGGCTGTACTCAAAGCGCGCAAACGCACCTGGCTCAGTTTGGGCCACCGCCCCTGCCAGTTCCCCCCACAGATGCACTGCGGCAAGTTCGTTCATGCCGGCCCCGTGGGACGTTTGCCTCGCGCCCGTTGCCGTTTTTTGCCGTGGGCCCGCAACAGCGCCATGGGGCTGGGTTCATCCGCGGGGATGCTGGTCAAAAATCCCTCCAGCAACTGCAGCGCCCGCAGCACCCGCACCAAGAGCTTAAGCTCCGCGCCCACCCCGCTTTCCAACCGCTCAATGGTGGCGCGCGAAACGCCTGCCTCCCTGGCGAGCGCTGTCTGGGTG
>JBOIBN010000130.1:0-4073 GCA_050739575.1 Gammaproteobacteria bacterium | reverse complement strand
GTGCATTGGCGCCCATCAGTGCTCCCGCTTTGGACACAGCCCGGAACGCGGCGCCGGCGGGGCCGCAGCGAGGTTCTGCACCGGTAGTTCAAGTGGGTAAGAGAATATCAGGCGGCGGCCCGGACCAGCCCGATCGATCTTCACAGACGGACGCGGCGTTCCAGTTCCAGACCGTCTCTTCCGACGCGATTTATTTTTCCCGCTCCACAGGCTCATCCTCTGACCCGCGCGGCGTACACGGCGAGCGCGACGGCAAGCAGGGCTACCAAGTGCCTGACGCGGTCGTCCTGGCATCCCAGCTTCGGGCCATTGCTGCCGGCAACGGAACCACGCACCCTGCCCCACCTTCGCCCAGCGCTGCCTTCGCAGATGGACCGCTTGACTTGAAAAGCGAAGAGAACCGCCTGCAAGCTGCACTCCAATCAATGGGATTAAGTCCGGGGGTAATTCAGGAGTTCATGTATGTCGGTAAAGTGCTGGCCGAGGTTGCGCCCGGCGTCTTTCAGAACTTCGTCGCGCAAATGGTAAACCTCGCTGACGCCGAACAGAGCGCCAGCGCACCGGGCTCGGGTGAATCACACAGTGCGCCCGGCGCAACGCCGGGGCCCGCGTCGATATCGCCGGCGGAAGACGTCTCGATCCAAATGACGACCGCATCCGTCACCGTCAGCAAAACTGCCCAGGGAGTTACGCTGAACGTTGCCGCAGAAACTGAATCCCTGAACGTCGCGTTCGCGCAAACTCCGCAGAATGGCGGGGACCAATCCACGGTAACCGGAGTTGCTGCGCTCGCACAGGCGGCAGGTGCGCGGGCGCCGGTGCCCACCAACCCACCACAAACCTCAGTCCCCCCGCTGAAATAACGCGAACGTCAAACGCCCCGGCACAGACTTCTGTTTTTTGAGGTCTGCGGTGTGTTCGCCGTGTACGATGTCAAAGGGTATCGATCGCGCGTGCCGCACACCTCACGGCGGTTGTGATGCATACGGGTTTTGAACCGGGTAGGAGAGTATTTACCCAAAGATAGATAGCGCCGATTTCTGGAACCCGGCGAAGGTTTCTGGCTGCCTGAGGGCACACCAAAGCTTGATGGCGGCGTAGACCATCTCCTCTTTTTTCGAGACGACCTTGGTGCGTCGAGTCATGCGCCCGAGATGATGTCTGGTGTTGCTGTTGTCCTGTTCGATCATGATCGTATGCGCTTTGCCGATGACATGACGTTCCGGCGGCAGAACCTGGGCGAAAGCTTCCCAATCGTCGGTGTAAAAGATGCAATCCGTCAGGTGTTTTACTTTGTCGTAGAGCTGTTGGAAGGTTGCAGCATCACGACCGCCGACAACCCAGGCAACAGTTCGCCGTGAAGCACGATCCACCGCCTTGATGATCCAGATCTTGTTTTTTTTGAGCCGATGAAATGCCACATCTCATCGAATTCCATCTCTTGGATGGTCGCTGGGATCTCCGGCTCTCCGAGCCCAGCAGCTTCTCGCTTAAGCCACTTCTGCACGGCGGGCGGCGTGACCCCGAACAGCTTGGCGATAAACCCATAGGATGATTTGCCCAGCGAATAAAGAATCACCGCAAACGCACGCTTGATCGCCGTATCCGGCTTGACCCGCTTATCGCCCATCACAAAGTTCAGGCCACAGCTTTTGCACTTGTAACGCTGCTGATCTCTCACGCAGCCGTTCTTGACTACTTCTTTACTGTCGCAGCGTTTGCACCCGCTCATATAAGCCTCCCATGGTGGTGAGGCTTCTTTATATCATAATATCGCTAATCTATCTATAGGTAAATACTCTCGAACCGCTCATTCGGCAAGACAAACGGAATAAAATGACGCAAGCTTTCGGCGGGGTTAAAACCCCGCCCGCCTAACCGTTCTTGAATAATCGAGGCTGGATAGCCGGGTGGCGCCGCCCGGCAGCACGGCGGCGCCACAATGGTCATGCTCACGCGCGGCCTGAGGCGTTGTCCGCGCCAATGTAGCCCTCGCGCTCGAGATAGAGAAATATTTCCTGCGCCGCTTCCTCAGGAGTCAACTCGCTGGTATCCAACGTGACCGATGGGTTCTCGGGCGGCTCGTAGGGGTCGCTGATGCCGCTGAATTGTTGCAGCTCGCCGGCACGCGCCTTCGCATAGAGTCCCTTTCGATCTCGGGCCTCGCAAACCTCGAGAGGGGTTGACAGGTGCACCAAGACGAAACCGCCGAAGGGCTGCACCTGCGACCTCGCATCCTTCCGAACGGCGTCGTGCGGGGCGGTAGGCGCGCAGATGGCGATGCCGCCATTCTTTGTGATTTCCGCCGCAACAAAAGCAATGCGCCGGATGTTGGCGTCTTGGTGCTCGCGGGAAAAGTCGAGGTCAGGGGAAAGGCGCTTTTGTATGATGTCGCCATCGAGCAGGGTCACAGGCCGGCCGCCGAGCTCGAGAAATTTCACCCGCAAGACATTTGCGATGGTTGACTTGCCCGAGCAGGTGAGCCCGGTGAAGAACACGGCAAATCCTTGGCGGCGCCGAGGGGGATAGCTCTTTTGCAGCTCGCGCGCGACTTCGGGAAACGTGAACCACGATGGCAGATCCCGCCCTTCGGCGAGACGCTTCCGCAGCTCGGTGCCGGAGATATTCAGGACGCGCGCTCCGGGCGGAACTTCCGGCTCCGGCACGTACTTGTCCTCGTCCTCGAGATAAACCAGCATCTGGAACGGCACCATGGCCACTCCCAGCTCCTGCTGGTGGGAGCGCAGAAGTTCCTGGGCGTCATATGGTCCATAGAAGGGTTTCCCGTCGTGGTCTTTGCCGGGCCCGGCGTGGTCCCGCCCGACGACGAAATGCGTGCAGCCATGGTTCTTGCGGATGATCGCGTGCCAAACGGCCTCGCGCGGTCCGCCCATACGCATGGCCAGGGGAAGCAATGCCAGACGCACGGTGTCTTTCGGGTACATGGGCAGCATCGCTTGATAGCAGCGCACGCGGATGTAATATTCCACGTCGCCCGGCCGGGTCATTCCAACGGAAGGATGAATCAAAAGGTTGGCTCCCACCTGCTTCGCGGCCCGCATCGTCAGTTCCTGGTGCGCCCGATGCATCGGATTGCGGGTTTGAAAAGCAACCACGTTCCTCCATCCCAGGCGAATGAACTCGGCGCGAAGTTCGGCCGGGGTCAGGCGCAGCGAGCGGAAATCGTAGTGCGATGGAAGGCGAAGTCCTTCGAGGCGGCCGCCGACGCTCCACGGGTTCGCCTGCTGCAACACGTAGGCTGCGCCCGCGTGGGCCGTGCTCGTGGTGTTAAACACGGCCTGCGCTTCCGCGTCACGATCCGTTTTCCAAACATCTTCAACCTCGAGCAAAGCTAATACGGCGCCTTCGGGATCGCGCAGCGCCACCTTCTGGTGCGGCGCAAGTTTCCGCGCAAATTCTTCGGTCACATCCAGCGTAACGGGCATCGGCCAAAGCACGCCGCTTTTCAAGCGCATCTCGTGGCACACGCCGTCATAGTCCGCACGCGTCATAAATCCCTGCAGCGGCGAAAATCCGCCTGTGAGCAGCAACTCGAGGTCGCAAAGCTGGCGGGGCGTAAGATCCCACGATGGCCATTGGCTCGAGTTCGCCTTGATTTCCGCGGACCTCTCCGGGTTCGCCACTAAATTAACTAACGTGCCTCCGTGCGGCGCAATAAGGTGATCACTCATGCTTCTGTCTCCTGGACGATTGGGTTTTAGGCATCCGCGCTCTCCAGCGGAAAAGCGCCAGATCGCGCGGACGTGCCTTTTAGCGAGGATTACACGCTACGGCAACGTCAATAACTCATTCTAGCAGCCGCGTTCGGGCAGCGGTATGCTGGCGCTTCCGGCGGTTTCGGGGCGGGCTTTATGCGTCGCTACAGAAAATGACGACCCTCTAACATGTAATCCTGAATCGCGCCGATTGACAAGTGGCCCGATCGTAGCGAGCGGCGGCCTTGACTGCGCGTCCTAACCCGCTTAACCTGAAATTGCGTGGGGGCGTAATGGTTTCGACGGGAGCCGCCGCGATTGGAAGGCATGTCGGGGGCCACACCACCCGAAATCGGC
>JBOIBN010000129.1:0-4228 GCA_050739575.1 Gammaproteobacteria bacterium | reverse complement strand
TAGAGCATGATCTGGGTCGCCTTGTTGCGGTCGAGACGGAAAAAAAGCTCCAGCACCTCGACCACGAATTCCATCGGCGTGTAGTCATCGTTGAGCAGCACCACCTTGAACAGCGGCGGCTCCTTCACCTCGGGGCGGGACTCCTGAACTTCTGCTCCGGGTCCCGATTCAAGTGCACGTGGCTTTGACATGACTCGATTGTAGCTCATGCATCGCCGCGTTTGAGTGCGGGACGAGGGTGCTTGAGGTCTGCGGTTAGACCAAGTAGACTTGATTTTTTTACCCGCCGTATGGACGCCTTGTCCGGCCCGGTGCGGATTCATGCCAGACAACTCTTTTGCCAGTCTCGGGGCAAGCCTGCAGCGCGCGCTGCCTGCGTCCACGCGCACGCGTCTCCTCAAGTGGGCGCCTTGGATACTGTTCGTGGGCCTGCTGGTCCTCGCCGCCTGGCTCGCGGCGCTGCTTACCTGGCAGTTCATTCCTTCCGCAAGCGATTCCGGGCAAGTCGCAGCGCACGCAAACGTGCCGGTAATGCAGAGAACCTCGGGACCGGCACCCGCCGAGCAGATTGTCGCGGCCCATCTATTCGGTACTGCCGCGGCGCCCACGGGTCAGGCCGGCGGGGAAAACGCTCCCGAGACTTCGCTCGATCTTAACTTGATAGGCGTCGCGGCCGCGAGCGGCGGAACGGCTTCACAGGCCATCATCGCTAGCGGCACCACCCACGAGGAAACCACCTACCCAGTGGGCGCCACGCTGCCCGGCGGTGCGATCATCCACGAAATCCTGCCCGACCGGGTGATTCTGGCTCACGCCGGTCGGCTGGAGACGCTGCGTCTGCCGGTCACCGGCACCTCGATACTTGCCGCCGGCATGGATTTCGGCACGGGTAACGACGCGGGCGGCGTACCGCCCGGCTTCGAAAACTCCCTTAACCTGCTCACCCAGCATCCCCAAACCGTTGCACAGTTTCTGCACTTCGCCCCTTACGTCAAACGAGGGCACATAGAAGGCTATGAGGTCTATCCCGGCTCCAACCCGGAATTATTCAACCAATCGGGACTCCAATCCGGCGACGTGGTCATCAGCGTGAATGGCGCTAAACTGGACAACCCGGGTCGCAGCATGCAGGCCATGGAGCAATTGCGCGCGGCGCGGGGACCGGTCCACCTCGTCGTACTGCGCAGGGGCCAGCCGATGAACATCACGATCAACCCAGGAGGCTGAGCTTGTCGCGCGCCACATCGTTTTCCATCCTTCTTGCCCTCGTCCTGCTCGCCGCGGGTATGGGCATAGCCGTATCCGCCCGGGCGGCCGCCGAACAACAAACCGGCGGCTCGGAAATCACGCTCAACCTCAAGGATGCCGACATCCGCCAGGTGGCGCAACTCGTGAGCACGCTCACGGGCAAGAACTTCATCGTGGATCCACGCGTCCAGGGACGCGTGACGGTCATTTCGGCGAAGCCGATCTCCACCTCCGCGGTGTTTTCGGTCTTTCTTTCGGTACTCGAAGTGCACGGACTCGCCGCCGTGCCGTCCGGCAACGACATCTGGAAGATCATCCCGGCAGTCGAGGGTCGTCAGGAGCCGGACACCAGTCCCACCTTGCTCGGCAAGGTTCCAAATGACGCGCTCATCACCGAAGTGATCCAGCTCGACAACGTACAGGTTTCCCAGCTGGTCGCCGCGCTCCGCCCGCTGATGTCGAGCTATGCGCAGCTGGCCGCCTACGCGCCCTCGAATGCGTTGATCATCTCGGACCGCGCGGGAAATGTCGCGCGTATCATCCGGCTCGCCCACCAACTCGACCAGCCGCCTAATTCCGCCTTCGATCTGATTCACCTGCAATACGCCACGGCCGTAGACATTGCTCAGGTACTCGCGAGCATGCTCCAGAATTCGGCCAGTTCGGGGAAGATTCCGATCCAGCTTGCCGCCGATCCGCGCACCAATTCCATCCTGATCACGGGCAGTCCCGAAGAACGGCTCAAGGTCAAGGCGCTCATCGTGCAACTCGACCAACCTGCGGGCGGGGGCAGTACCCAGGTTCTCTATCTGCATTACGCGGAAGCGAAGGATATCGCCAAGATACTGCAGGACTATATCAAGACCAAGGAACAAACCACCGCTGCGGGCAAGACGGGCGGGTCCGCATCGCCGACCGTCGCCGTCAGCGCCGACACGGCACTCAATGCGCTGATCGTGACCGGCCCACCGAAGGACACGGAAAGCATCCGGTCAATCATCAGCCAGCTCGACGTGCGCCGTGCCCAAGTGCTGGTCCAAGGCATCATTGCCGAACTCTCCTCAAATGCGGCGGCGCAGCTCGGTATCAGTTGGGCCGCGGCCTCATCCGCCGCGGGAGGCCTGACCAATTTTCCGAATGGCATCGTGGATCTGGGCCAAGCTTACGAATCCGGTTCCAGCGGCGGCGGCACCACCGGCACCACCGGCACCACCGATCTCAGCAGCTCGATCCCGGGAGGCTTGCTGTTCGGAATCGGGCGCATCGTGTCGGACGGAACCAGCTTCGTCGCTCTACTCAACGCACTCAGCAGCAATTCCTCCACCAACATTCTCTCCACCCCGTCATTAGTGACGCTGGACAACCAGGCAGCGCTCCTGATCTCCGGCCAGCAGGTGCCCCTGGTCACCGGTCAGTACACGAATACGTCCGGAGCCAGTCAGAGCGGCTCCAGCGTCATCAACCCGTTTCAAACCGTTCAGCAGCAGCAACTGGGCATCCAGCTCAAGATCAAGCCGCAGATCAACTACGGTGGCGATACCGTCACGCTCAACATCGACGCCAAGGATTCCACACTGGGCACGGTCCAGCCAGGTACCACCCAGCCATCCGTCAACAACCGCGAAGTGAAAACCACCGTGATTACCAAGAACAAGCAGATTCTGGTACTCGGCGGTCTGATCGACACCCAGCTGCAGGAGAGCAAGCAAAAGGTTCCGTTTCTCGGCGACATTCCTCTGCTCGGCAACCTCTTCCGCTATACCTCGTCTACAAAGACGCGCGATAACCTCATGGTCTTCCTGCGCCCCGTCATTCTGCGCAATGAGGCCGATACCGCAGAAGAAACGACCCCGCGCTACAACGAGATCCGCGAGCTCCAAATGAGCCAGGGAACCAAGGTGCCACTCTTACCTGGCGTCACCCCGCCCGTCCTGCCGGTATTGACTACACCGTCTGTGGGTCAAGCGGCTGAGGCGGCCACGCTGCTCCAGCCGACGCCGGCGAGCACTCATCCGACGACCGCACCGGCGGCTACGACGAACCATGGCAACGGCGGCTGAAGAAACCCGCGGAGCGATCGAAGCCGAACGGGTCCCGTACGGCTTCGCCAAACGTCACGGCGTGCTGGTGCGTTCCCTCACGCCCGACCAAGCGCTGATCGCTCACCGCGAAGACGCCGATCCGCTCGCCTTTCTGGAACTGCGGCGGCTGCTCGCCCGCCCCCTGCGCCTGCAACCCATTGCACGCGAAGAGTTCGATCGGCTACTGCAGCAAAGCTACGAGGAAGATCAGACCATCGAGGGTTTCGAGGCGCTCGAAGCGCGCACCGATCTCTCCAGCGTCGCCGATCAACTGCCCGAACCCGAAGACCTGCTCGAAGCCGACGACGACGCGCCGATCATCCGCTTAATCAATGCGCTGCTCAGCGAGGCGGTGCGCGAAAACGCGTCCGACATCCACATCGAGCCGTTCGAGGACTATCTGGTCGTGCGCATGCGGGTGGACGGGGTATTGCGCGAAGTATTGAAGTCGCGCCGGGCGGTGGCGCCGCTCGTCGTCTCGCGCGTCAAGGTCATGGCGCGGCTCGACATCGCCGAAAAACGCCTGCCCCAGGACGGGCGCATCTCGCTCCGGCTCGCGGGGCGGGCGGTGGACGTGCGCGTCTCGACCATTCCCTGCGGGCACGGCGAACGGGTGGTCATGCGTCTGCTCGACAAGCGCTCCGGGACGCTTTCTCTCGAACGCCTGGGCATGCCGGAGCCGAGCCGGCTCCTGATCGAAGACCTCATCAAAAAGCCGCACGGCATTCTGCTCGTCACCGGACCCACGGGTTCGGGCAAGTCCACCACGCTCTATGCCGCGCTCATGCAGCTTAACGATCACAGCCGCAACATCATGACGGTCGAGGATCCGATCGAGTACTACATCGACGGCATCGGCCAGACCCAGGTCAACACGCGCGTGCAGATGACCTTTGCGC
>JBOIBN010000128.1:0-4337 GCA_050739575.1 Gammaproteobacteria bacterium | reverse complement strand
CGGTCGGCCCAGCCATTTCAGGCAGGCCGTGGCCCGACAGCTTCGTCCAGGTCAGGCCCTCGTCAATGGATTTATACAGGTTCGAAGGCCCGGGGTGCTGGAACAGCGCATACCCGGAGGCTCCCGGTGCGTGATACGTCTGCACCACGGTCGCAAAAATCACGCGCGGATTGTCGGCTGCCCAGGAAAGGTATGTGGCGCCCGACTTGGGCGCAGTGGCCAGCACCAAACGCCAAGTGTGCCCGCCATCGGTGCTGCGAAACACACCGCGCGCGCCGCCCTGATGGTGATCCACGCCGCGCGTGGATGCCAGCAACAGTTCGGGATCATGCGGATCCACCAGTAACCAGCTTATCGCTCCAGCATTACTCAAGCCCGCGCTCTGCCAGTGTGCCCCGGCGTCGGTCGATTTCCATATGCCGCTGCTGTACTGGGAGCCGAATATACTTCCGGTACCGGCGTAAATAATTGACGGTTGTGACGGCGCCACCGCCAGTGCCGTGATCCCGCGAATCGCGTGCACGGCATCGGTAACCGGATGCCAGGTTACGCCGGCATTCACGGTCTTCCAGACTCCGCCATTGTCCGTACCTGCATATCCGATGGCCGGCTGCCCGTTCACTCCCGATACGGAATCCACCTTCCCGGCGATAAACGGGCCGATGTTGCGCCACTGCATGCCCTGCAACAGCTGTGGGCTCACCTGGGCCTGCGCCGCCGCTGCGATACACAATGCCGTGGCGGCCGCCACGGCGCTGCCAAATACCTGCGCTCCCGCCGTTCCAAGCCGTGAAGTCATGGCAAGCTCCTGTTTCGTTGGTTGCGGAGCGTGGATGCTCACGCCTGCCGGTGGACGATGGAACAAATACTTCCACGCATCGAGTCTGTCCATTACTTTTCCCCTCACGAAGAGTAACTCGGGCGGCACCTGCGGCATCGTGGCCGACGTTCGCTACGTCGCCGGCAGCCAAGGCGGGGACATATTCGTCGACCTCGGGCGCCCCATGCCATCGAGTCCATGCAGATTGTCATCCCGCAACGCGATCTCAGCCGCTTCGATCCGCCACCCGCATCCTGGGAAGGCAAGCGCATTTGCGTCACCGGACCTGTCAAGAACTACCGCGGCAGACCCGAAATCATCGCCTACGGCCCCGACCAGATTCGCATCGAGAAATAGCAACGTGCGAAATGTAAGGTCTAGCCCGGAAGCACGCGAGCTGGATTTATTCAGGCCGCAACGTCGATATACTCGACGCGACTCGCAGCCAGCGGGATCGGCGCCCCATCCTCGCGCAATCCATCAAGATGAAATGCGATGGCTCCGCGAATCTCGCCCTCAACTTCTTCAACGGTTGCGCCAGTTGCCACGCAACCCGGAAGATCGGGCACGTACGCCGAGAAGTTTCCATCGGCCCTCTCAATTACGATCGCATAGCGCATTGCTGTTTCACCTCTTCAAGCCGGCTTGCTTCAAAACGCTGTTCAGCGTACCTGGTGCGAGATCATCGTTCGGCTTTCCGGGAACCGTAACCCGCCCCGGCCTTACCGGATGCTTGAACTGGCGATGGCTGCCGCGGGTAGCCACCAGAATCCAGCCATCGTCGCTCAGCATCCGCACCACCTCGCGAGTTTTCATACCATCCTACTCTTGCCTTCGGGCTGCGTACAGACATATGGGTCGCAGCGGCCCAAGAATAGCCTAAAATTTCACCGCACGCCAGCCGGTGAGGTTGCCGCTTAACTCTGTTGCCTCTTTATTCAAAGCGATCAGCGTCATTCAAATCACGCTGTCCTCAATGACCCGATGCCGAGCAAATTATGTCGACTGTTGCGAACTTGGAGATTCTGTGTCAGATTTCGGCTCGGCGACCCTCACGAAGAGTAACTCGGGCGGCACCTGCGGCATCGTAGCCGACGTTCGCTTTGACTCCAGCAACCGAGGCCCGGCCATGTTCGTCGACCTCGACCGCACCCATCCCATCGAGTCCATGCAGATTGTCATCCCGCAACGCGATCTTAGCCAGTTCGATCCGTCGCCCGCATCCTGGGAAGGCAAACGCATTTGCGTCACCGGATCCGTCCAGAACTACCGCGGCAGACCCGAGATCGTCGCCTACGGCCCGCGACCAGATCCGGCTCTCCCCGCACTGAGGCCGCTGTTGTGCCACGAAAAAGAGACCCACCTGTTTTTTCCGGGTAATCTTGTGGTAAAACAGAGTACCTAGTCTGTCGTGAGGAAAAACCTATGAAGCTCCGAAACATGATTGGCATGGGCGCTCTGCTGCTCACCGCTCCAGCGCTGGCCGCAGCGGTGGGTCTGAACTCGAGCGCGGCCTCGCCGATGGCTACGGGTCCGGAGGCAGCAGCATTACCGCCTCTCGTTCCCACAAATCAGCCCAGCGCAGTCTATCCTCCCAGCGCCCTTCCTTATCACGCAGAAGGAAATGTGACCGTGTGCTTTACCGTCGAGTCAAACGGCTCGGTCGCCGACGTCACCGTCAAGGATGCAAAGTTCTGGACGATGAACGGACAGCAGCCTGCCCCGCAGGCCCAACAGACAATCGAGGATTCGGCGATCAACACGGTAAAGGAATGGCAATACATGCCCCGCAGTTTCGACGGCCAACCCGTGAACACGCCCGGGAATTGTCAAACGATCCGATATCGTGTGAACCCACCGCGCGCACAATGACGTAAAGCCGCAGTCCTCCGGCAGCCGGACTCGATCCGGCTAAATCCGAACTGCCCTGCAACAATGTTGCGATGCGAGCCCTGACGCTCAAAACCTCTCGTTATCCCTCGAGAAATAGCAGCGCCCGGATGAACCATAAGGTCCGGTCCCGCAATCCCCCGCAATCTCTCTGCATCTTTCCCTAACGAGTCAGCTTCGGGTTTCCGCATCGTGCGCATGGCCGATGGCGGCGCGCAGCTCGGGATCGAGCTTGTCGCAGTCAAAAACGACCTTCTTATAGTGCACGGCTTTCACCGCTTTCCGCGGTATGACAAACTCACCCGCGTTCTCAACATAGACCACGATGGCGTCCGCGCTGACGCGCCGCACCGCGCCGAATTCCTCGTCGCCATCCGAAACGAAGGCTCCGTCCTCAACATTGATCTCCTCTCGCATACCTTCTCTCCTATCATGAATGTCGATCAAATCAAGCGCTACCACCGCGGCCGTGCAGGCCGCGCGGCCATTAGCCCTTATCATACGACCCAATGCAGTGCCGAGGACAGGCGCAGAAGTACTCCACCCGGGTGGACCGGGGAACATGACGCCTTCGCAACCGCCAACCGCGAGGCAATTGATCCTGGGTTTCATAGGCAAAACGCAAGACTTGACCCTCGGATTCCCGTGTTACAGTTTGCCTCAGGGAGAGTTTTATGAAGCTTTATCTGATTGGAGTTGCCGCGCTCTTGACTGCCGCCCCGCCTCTTGCTATAGCCTCACAATCAACTACCGATACGATGGCCCCGACATCTGCACACGCCAATCTCGTAATACCCAAGCCCCCACGCCTAGACCCAGCGCCCGCCCAGTTGGCAGAGGCGTTTCAGCAGATGGCAGTGCTTCCCGGTGAACAGCAGCTTGCACTTTTCATAAAAAGCACGAAGGAAGACTCTACTCATCCCGCTATTAACATGCTGCAAATCGTAACCTCCATGAACGGCAAAGCACCTCCGGTCGATCTGGAATATTTCAAAGAGCGCGTCACGGGTATGAAGAAAGTTTTGGGTCTGTCTTCCGGCCACAGCTCCAGTGACTGCAAAGAGTTTATTGATTCTTCACAATTCTTCGGGACCGAATGCAATGGCACAGGCACCGCAGGACCCGAACCCTCTATAAGCTCCGCCAACGTTCTGGCCCTCGTCAATGGCTACATAATTTCGGTCAACGCTAGCAATACTCCGGCTTTAAACGCGGCTGGCGTTGACGCATTGGCACAGCAAGCATTGCTGGAAGCCAAGGCCATCGAAAAAGCCAACCGTTAGAATTACGCATTGTCTTTCATTAAGATTACTGCCGTAAGGTCTATTGCACTGCTGGATCAAGTCCTACCGCGGCATCCTGGACACTACCGCCTACGACCCCGACCAGACCCACATTGGAGGACAGAGCTTAATTTCTAAGTGTGAAATGTAAAGTCAGCTTTTAGAGCGCGCACGTGGTGCCAAAGAAACAATCAATTACTTATTATGGGAAGGTAACACGGTAATCCCCCCATTATTAGCGGCAGCCAGAAGTAGGGTTTAGGCCGCCATGGCCAACTTCTGCATGGGCGTCACCCCGCCGATGCCCATGTTGGGCCGCTCGTGATTATAGGTCCATAACCAAC
>JBOIBN010000127.1:0-4613 GCA_050739575.1 Gammaproteobacteria bacterium | reverse complement strand
CGGTTTCGTGCGGGTATCGTCGAATCTTGGAATCATCCGCGACGCCATGACGCCGCGCGAAGCCGTCGCAATGCTGGAGCAACTCTTCGAATTACCGGGCCATCGTTTCTGGACGGACGAAATTGCCTTAACCTCGGTCGAGCCGTTCGCGTCGCCGGGGTTTGTGGAACACCGACAAACGACGGATGCCTATTTGCTCGCGCTGGCGCAACAACATGACGGCAAACTGACGACGCTCGATAAAGGCGTCGCCGAACTCATAGGCGAGCACGAACAACGCTCCCGCTGGATCGAACTGATCCCGACTGCGACCGTGTAAAACTCAACGCTGCTTTATTACCGCTCCCCAGTTCCAACCGGAACTTGCCGTAGATCTTCCTGCGCCGTTTTGCTTTCCGATCATGTCGGACCATCCGGTCCTTGTTCGCTTAATCCACCAAGGCTAGGCCAGAATAAGGGCAGCGTTCCTGCAGTAAAGCCCAACCAGCCAGTTCGCTCAACAGCAATATATCCAGCTCCTTCGTCTTTCGCCAGATCCTGTCTTTCGTTGCCTCCAAGGTAGCGCCCAACTCAATGGGCAGGGCAAACATAATCGCATCTGGCATACGCAATTCATCATGCGCCCCAATCTCGGCCGCAAGCATGAGTACGGCACGCGTCACGGAGGCAACGTTCAAATGGGGGAAATGTAATAACACCTGTTCGATTTGTATGTGATTGCCCGCAACACTGCTGCGGCTTATGTCGGCCTGCATTACTTCAGCCTGCCGCGCGGTTTATTCTATTTTAATAGTTTAAACTATTATAAGTGCATAGATAATCAATTATAAAAATGCCGCCCCCTAGTCTAAACTGTGTTCGTAGGTCTTATTTCGAGACCAAAGGCAGGAGGTACCGTCATGACTGACAAACACAGCAAACCCACCACCACTGACGCCGGGATTCCGGTCGCGAGCGACGAGCATTCGCTCACCATCGGGCCGGACGGTCCGATCGTGCTGCACGATCATTATCTGATCGAGCAGATGGCGATGTTCAACCGCGAACGCATCCCGGAGCGCCAGCCGCATGCCAAGGGCGGTGGCGCCTTCGGACATTTCGAAGTGACGAAGGACGTCAGCCAATACACCAGGGCCGCGGTCTTCCAGCCCGGAACCAAAACCGACATGCTGGCCCGCTTTTCAACCGTGGCCGGCGAACGCGGCAGTCCCGATACCTGGCGCGACCCGCGCGGTTTTTCGCTGAAGTTTTATACCAGTGAAGGCAACTACGACATGGTCGGCAACAACACGCCGGTGTTCTTCGTGCGCGATCCGCTGAAGTTCCAGCACTTCATCCGCTCGCAGAAACGCCGCGCCGACAACGGTCTGCGCGACCACGATATGCAATGGGATTTCTGGACGCTGTCGCCCGAGTCGGCGCACCAGGTCACCTGGCTGATGGGCGACCGCGGCATCCCGAAGAACTGGCGGCACATGAACGGCTATTCCAGTCACACCTATATGTGGGTTAATGCGAAGGGCGAAAAGTTCTGGGTTAAATATCATTTCAAGACCGATCAGGGCATCGAGTTCCTGACCCAGGCCGAGGCCGATCGTCTGGCCGGTACGGATGCCGACTATCACCGGCGCGATCTTTACGAGGCGATCAAGCGTGGCGATTTTCCGAGCTGGACGCTGTACATGCAGATCATGCCGTTCGCGGACGCCAAAACGTATCGGTTCAACCCGTTCGATCTGACCAAGGTGTGGCCGCACGAGGACTACCCGCTGATCGAGGTCGGCAAGCTGACGCTGGATCGCAACGTAACCGATTTCCACACCGAGATCGAACAGGCCGCATTCGAGCCGAACAACCTCGTGCCCGGCATCGGTCTCTCGCCCGACAAGATGCTGCTCGGACGCGGGTTTGCCTACTCTGACGCGCACCGCGCACGGCTCGGCGCGAATTACAAACAGATTCCGGTGAATCGACCCAAGTCACCCGTGCACAGCTACAGCAAGGACGGGGCGATGCGCGTGCAGAATGTTTCCGACCCGGTGTACGCACCGAACTCCTACGGCGGACCGAAAGCAGATCCGTCGCTCACCGACGACGCGGGGCTCTGGTACGCCGACGGCGACATGGTGCGCAAGGCCTACACGCTGCGCAAGGATGACGACGACTGGGGCCAGCCCGGCACGCTGGTGCGCGAGGTAATGGACGATGCCGCCAGAGATCGGCTGGTCAGCAACATCGTCGGCCATCTCAGCGATGGGGTGTCGAAACCGGTGCTGGAACGAGCCTTCGAATACTGGCGCAACGTCGACAAGGACCTTGGCGACCGCATCGCCAAAGAGATGAAGGGCTGACCGCGGGAGACGGCTCGGAGGAACGCTGGCATTCTGCCGGCTTGCTGATGGATCGCGGCGGGGACCGCCGCTCCTACAAAAATCCCTTCTCGCTGCGCGTTGGGAGAAGGGATTTTATGGCCGCTTAAACGAGAGGGCTTTACGAATCCCCCGTACGAGACTTAAAAAAGCAGACTCACCGTCTGGAACAGGATCGCAAGAGCGCTCAATCCGCCGGCGATGGCCATGACAATCCACAGATTGCGTTGCCGGATGCAGGCGCGTTCGACCGCTTCCCGCAACTCCGTCTGTTGTGTCTGCTCGACATCCGACAAGGCGATGGCATAACCGAACTGGACGATGACGAACAATACGCCGACTATCAATCCGCCTGCACCGCCCCCCATCAACATACTGGCTTGCGCGGGATTCGTTTTATAGCCGAGGATGCCCGCGATCAGCACGCAGGCCATTATCACGCAGACTATTACGGTGACAGCGGCCAGGAAATACATCCAGGGCCGGGTTCTGCGCAATGATTCGACGGCCTCCGGTTCCAGAAAAAGCGCGGACTCCTCCATGCTGCAATTCAACGATGAAGCAACGCGACGACGATGACCATAAGCACGGCGGCGACGATCAATGCGAGGGCGATAATCATCATGATGCCCTGCAGGCGCCAGAAGCCGTGCTGCGCACCGAACGCGCGCGTGACGTTCGATACGTCCGGACGTTCCATTATTTTTACGCTTTCCAATGCGCTGCCGTAGCGTAGTGCAAACCATCCGAGCAGGCCGTTCGCCACGACTATCCACAGGCTGGTGAAACCCAGTCCGATGACGGCACCCGTCAATTGGATATGCGAAATGGTGCCCGCGTGGAATTGACTGACGAGGCGGGACAGGCCGACGCCATTGCGGGCCAACGTCAGAAGGATCACGCAGAAGAGCGTCCAGCCGAAAAAGTTGGCCCAGGCTGAGGTCGAGCCCAGTGCGCTCTTTGCGCGCGCCGTAAGCGTCGGCGTGGTGTCGGTACCTTCCATTCCTCCCGCCTCCCCGCTCCCTGTTTGCCAGTATAACGCGCCGACTTATGAACGGTTTCCCGCATTCGTCTGACGCCCGATGATCGGAAATCGGCGACAATGCGCGCGCCGGATTCGGCACGCACAATTGGGGTTGACCGTGTCTCGAATTACAGAATCCATCCGCGAGCAGGATTGGCCGCCCGGAGAAGCGCCGGCGATTGCGCGATGGAAGTTCATCGCCGCCTTCGCGGTGTTGTATTTCGTGTGGGGTTCGACCTATCTGTTCATCAGGATCGGCGTCGCCGATATTGCACCCGCCGTGCTTGCCGGACTGCGCTTTCTGGTTGCCGGCGCCGTGCTGGCCGGCATCGGCATCGCGCGCGGCGGCGCCCTTCCGCGCGGACGCGACTGGTTGACACTTGTAGTGCTCGCGATCTGTCTCGTCGTCATCGGCAACGGCGTCGTAACCTGGGCGGAACTATGGGTGCCCCCTGGCGAGACGGCCTTCATCGTCGCGAGTTCCGCGCTGTTCATCGCCATCTTCGGCACCCTCGGCCCGCGCGGCGAACGTCTCGTCCCGATCACCATTCTGGGGCTCGTGCTCGGCTTCGGCGGCACCGTGTTGATGCTCCTGCCCCGGATCGAGGGTCTGCGGGGGCCGCTGGCACCGGCGGTCGCGCTCGTCGGTTCTTCCTGCGCTTGGGCCGCAGGCGCGATGTATGCCCGCACGGTCGGCGTGCGCACCGCGCCGCTCGTCTTCTCGGGCTTGCAGATGTTCGCGGGCGGCTTGGCACTCACTGCGATCGCACTCGCGACGGGCGGTTTCGCACACACGCGCTGGACGTTGCCCGGAATCGGCGCACTCGCCTATCTCACCGTGTTCGGATCGGCTATCGCCTATGCCGCCTATAACTGGCTGATCCATTGCGCGCGTCCGGCCCAACTCGGCACCACCGCCTACGTCAATCCGGCCGTCGCGCTCGTTCTCGGCTGGGCGGTGCTGGGCGAGGCGCTTTCGCCGATCGCATTCGTCGGCGTCGGCGTCATGTTTCTCGGCGTGATACTCGTCAACCTGCGCCGCCACCCGCCGATGCGCCCGATGGTGAAGACCGGCACGGGCGCCTGAGTACGGACGAGAGTTCCTACGGAAAAGTGGACACTGCGGGTTACGCACATTGGGCTTCGAACTCGATTGGAGAATGGTAGCTCAGTGCTGAGTGTAATCTGCGTGTGTTGTAAAAGTCGATGTAGCTGCGTAT
>JBOIBN010000126.1:0-4776 GCA_050739575.1 Gammaproteobacteria bacterium | reverse complement strand
AAAGCCGGGTAAGATTGCGCCCCCCGATGAAAACCTGGCCGCGCGTGGGTCGCTCGAGCAGTGCAATCAATCTGAGCAAGGTGGATTTACCCGCACCGGAATGGCCGGTGAGAAACGCCATCTCGCCATCGCCGAGTTCGAAGCTGACCTCGGCGAGCGCCTCGTGGCCGTTCGGATAACGCTTGGTGACGGCGGCGAATCGGATCACGCGTGCACCGGCGTATCGAGCCCCAGCAGTGCGGATGCGAAATCTTGCGCTATGAACGGCACCAAATCATCGGCGCCTTCGCCGATGCCGAGAAAGCGGATGGGCAACGCGAGTTCGCGTGCGATGGCGACGACGGCGCCACCCTTGGCGCTGCCGTCGAGTTTGGTGATCACGAGTCCGGTCACGTTCACCGCTTCGGTAAAGCGTCGCGCCTGGACGAGGGCGTTCTGGCCATTCGTACCGTCGAGTACCAAGAGCGTTTCGTGGGGCGCCGATTCGTCGTGACGGGCGAGCACGCGGCGGATTTTCACGAGTTCGGCCATCAGGTGATTCTGCGTGTGCAGCCGCCCGGCGGTGTCCACGATCAGGACGTCGGTTTCGCGTGCGCGCGCCGCCTGCCAGGCGTCGAATGCGACGGCGGCGGGATCGGCTCCTGCGCGTTGGGCGATAACCGGAACATTTTCGCGTGCTCCCCAAGTTTGCAGTTGTTCGACCGCGGCGGCGCGGAAAGTATCGCAGGCGGCAAGCAGGGGGCGGTGGCCCTCGACGCGCATACGATGCGCCAGCCTGGCAATGGTTGTCGTCTTGCCGCTGCCGTTGACTCCGACGACCAGAATCACGAACGGATGCCGGGACGGATCCGGTTCGAGCGGTGCACTGACCGGGGCAAGGATGGCTTCAAGACGTTTACGCAAGGCCGTCGTCACTCCCGCCGCGCCGCCGCGTCTGCCGGCCTCCACAGCTGCGGCGACGAGTTCCGCAGTTGTAGTTGCGCCGACATCGGCGAGTAGCAGGCGGGTCGCGAGCATTTCGGCGTCGAGCACGGCATCGTCGCCGGAGCCATTGAGGATCGGAGGAGTGCGCGCGAGACGTTCGCGCAGGCGTTCGAAGAGTCGCGAAGGCATGTACAAAAACAAGGCTGCAGTGCGGAGCTATGCTAGCAAAGCATACGGATGCGCCGGCGCTGTCGCTGGCTGTGGCGTCGAAAGGAAACGGCGGCCGTGGCCGCCGTTTCCTCTGTGCATATACCGGCATGTTTAGTGCGGCTGCTGCACCACGCTCGGGAAGGCGATGTCGAGCGTTTGGCCGTTTGGCGGACCTCCGGTATCGGGACAGCCGGGCACGAGTCCGGGCAGGCAGCCGACAGCAAATACATCCATTTCGAGTTGTTCCTGCTCAGTCACGACGGGATCGCTGGTCGGGTCGAGCAGCGATCCGTGAGAGCCGGAGGTGAACCGGACGATGGAACGCAAGCCGGCGGGGTCCACCGTCGTCTGGCCGTATTGCGTAAGCGGCATCGCGTTCACGAGAAGGTCGGTTGTCCAGTTCGGCACCACCTGATCGGGTGGATTGCCCTGTTGCGGATCTCCGACGATCTCGGTCATGTTGATCGGGAAGTTCGTGGCCGCGGCCGCGACATAGTTGAGAGGATCGCCCGAATCCACCACGGTCTGCGCTTGCTGGAAGAACTGATCATAGATCACCGTGCCCGGGAACAACCCGACTTGCGCGAGCCCGGCGTTGATCACCGGGGCGAAGGTGGGAGAGGTCTCGAGCAGGTAGGCGATCTTGCCGCCTGGGCTCGAAAGCGTGGCCGACTGCAGTTTGATTGTGGTTCCGTAGCCGGGAATCTGAGGCACCTCGGCCAGATAGGGAATGCCTGCCATCGCGCCGAGCGAGAGGCTCGAAAAATACGTGAGATCGGCGTTAAACTGTTCGGTCTGGGTGCCGCCGCCCGCAAGCGTTGCTTGGAAGCTCGCCGTCGGCAGCGTTTCGGTCAGCCGCAGGAGATCCGCCACCGCTTCGCGCAGGTTGTCGCGGCTGGTCAGCAGATACGACAGGTTGATGAAGTAGGTCCCGGAAGGCGCGATCGACGTGCCCGGCGTCGGCGGATTGGTGGTGAGCCCCGTGGGCAGGTTGAACGTCCGCTCGCAGCAGGCCTGATAAAAGGGACTGGTCGTGTCCGTGACGCCGTGCAGCGGCAGATCTATGGCGATGGCCGCGACCCCGCTCTGGGCAAAGGTGTCGGCTACCGCGAGCATGTTGGTGCGATCGCCGTCAATGCCGTGCTGGAATATGGCGATTGGCCATCCGTTCGGCGGATATTGGCCGCCAAACTGGAAATACGGCGAGCCCGGTGCGGGAATCGTCATCAGCACCGGAATCGTCAGCGTGGTGGTGGGCACGGGAGCCGGGTTGTAGCGCGTCAGCAGGCTGCCGCCTGCACCATGCCAGAAGTCGGTAAGCGGCGGACTGGGATCGCTCGGCGTCGGCACACCGGAGTAATACGGAATTGTGAGATCGCCGACGTAGATTTCGGCATAACCGGGCAGCGCCGGATTAACGTCCACCGTGGTCAGTCCGGTATCGGTGAGCGTGAGGTTACCCGGCTGCACGTTGGTGGCGATGGTGGAGAGGACTGCGCCTTCCGATTGGGTCGAAAATGTCCACGTGGCGACCACGTCCGCGGATGAGATGCCGGCCCCCGCCGCAGCTTGCAGCATGGCGCCGAAGAGAGGTTCCACCTGAGCCAGCGTCGGATCCGAAGATACGGTTCCGTTTGCAATGTCCTGCTTGATTTCGGCGAAGGTGGCCGAAGGCTGGGCGACATCGCCGCTCGTGTCCTGGATTCCATCGGTCAGCACCACCATGTAGGAGCTTTCGGGATCGAGCGCGGTTGTCGGCGTGATGTCGAGCACACTCGCATCACTGGTCGAAGGTGCCGCCGCGTAGTCCACGCCCGGCATGAGTTCGCGCACAATGCCGGTCACCACGTAGCCTTGGCTGGGATCGGTCGTTACCTGGAAGACGAAGACCGACGAGGACGTCAGCGATTGCGGATCGAGTCCGGCGGTGAAGGATTCGGTCGTCGGTGCCGTAGTCGAAAAGCCGTCCAGCGTGTTGATCGCAACCAGCGGGTTGGTGAAATCGCTGGGATCGGGGAGCCCTTGAATATTAACCGTGCCGTCGGTCGAGCCGTTAAAGTAGAGGTCGTTCGGGAACGGCAGTATGAAGCCGGTGCTTGCGAGCGCGAAGCGGGCCGTAAACCCGGCGTTGGGATTGCGACTCGGCGGCGGGTTGTTGCTGGAAACACCGCAGCCGGCAAGGAGTGCAAGGGTGGCGATCATGGCGAGCGCGAGACGTGGCATGGTTTCGACCTCCGATGGAAATCAGGCGGTGGTTTCGCGAGGCACCACCGAAGGCACATCAACGAGTGTAAGTAAAGCACGGTCCGGTTTGCGTTGCAATGGCCTGGGCCGATTGGCTGGTGTCGATGCGGCGGGGTGAACTGCGGATCGTCGGCGGCACCTGGCGTAGCCGACGCATACGTTTTCCAGCTGTGCCGGGTTTGCGACCGACGCCGGACCGGTTACGCGAGACGCTTTTTGACTGGTTGGGCCCTTGGATCGAAGGGCGGCGGGTGCTCGATCTTTATGCAGGCAGCGGCGCACTCGGACTCGAAGCGCTCTCTCGCGGCGCCCGCGAAGCCGTCTTCGTCGAACGCTCGCGTACCGTTGCGGCGGCCCTGCGCGAAAATCTCGCAGCGCTGGGTGCTGCGGATGCCGGCCGGATCGAATGCGCCGATGCACTGGCCTTTCTCCACAGCGATCCCGATGCCTTCGATCTGGTATTCCTCGATCCGCCTTGGGCGAGCGGCCTAGCCACGGCAAGTCTGACGGCCTTGGCCACCGATGGACGGCTCACGACCGATCACCGCGTGTATCTGGAGCTGCGGGCGACACCGGAGCCGACACCGCTTCCGACGGGCTGGACGGAACTCGTGGCAACCAGGGTTGGGGAGGCTGTTGGGCAGTTGCTCGCGCACTCTGAGTCCATGGTTGGAAGTTGCTGATACCCGAAAGTTTTACTGCCGAGGTTTTGTATGCCTCCGATGTCGGGAACCCGATCTGCTTTTCGGTATTTAATTCGAAAATGCAGATGCCGTAACAGAGGCGCGAATGAGCGTAAGTTTATGACAGATTTGTAATATTTGACATTTGTATACATCACGCTATAGTTAGTGCCGTCAGGTCAGGCAAGTCCTTTTCTTGAACCCACGGTTCGCCGCGATGCGGGTCGGGGTTATTGTTCACTCAAGGGTTGTAACCCACACCAGTGTCTTACTACAACGACGTTACGTACACTGACGGCAAGTCCCGATCGGTTCCGGGAGGAATCGCTCATCCGGTTGCTTGTGATTCGTCAACTTTGCATGTTTCTGCCATGCAGAACAAAACCATGTGCTCATTTATCAACTTTTTCTGGAGGAATCAGATGAACAGACGATGGTATGGCGCCGTCGCCGGCGTGGCCGCACTCGCGGCTTTGGCGGGGACGGCGTTTGCAAACGCACCGATGACAATGCACGCGACGATCGTCAGGACGGTTACACCTGTCCGGACGGCTCCGCTGCGTGATTTGCAGTATGTCAACCTGCCGTCGATCATGCGCCGCATTATTGGCGATGCGCATTTTTCGCAGCGGCAGATCCACCAGCTTTACGACAAGCTCGTTCAGGCGGGTTACCTCAAACC
Source organism: Gammaproteobacteria bacterium (assembly GCA_050739575.1). Classification (GTDB taxonomy): domain Bacteria; phylum Pseudomonadota; class Gammaproteobacteria; order JAKDMP01; family JAKDMP01; genus JBOIBN01. Next base: position 33 of record JBOIBN010000126.1, on the reverse strand, counting down.
GGCGAAGCCGTACACGATTCTGAACCGGATAAA
>JBOIBN010000125.1:0-4799 GCA_050739575.1 Gammaproteobacteria bacterium | reverse complement strand
TTGGTTATGGACCTATAATCACGAGCGGCCCAACATGGGCATCGGCGGGGTGACGCCCATGCAGAAGTTGGCCATGGCGGCCTAAACCCTACTTCTGGCTGCCGCTAATAATGGGGGGATTACCCACGTGCTGGTGGGAAACGGTTCCGTCGGCCTCGACTGTGAAGCAGACTGCAACACTTCCAGATACGCCGTTGACAGCCGCTATCGCCGGGTAAATTGGTCTGCTTCTCTTCAGCACAATCAGTGGGCTGGACGCAGTCTCGGGGGCAGCAGGTTCGGAAGCGCAGGACACAACCGCTGGCGCCGCGAATGCTAACGACAGCACGAGAGCGAGAGTGCGCATCGAGGTTCTCCGGACCGTCAGGTCATCGGATGCTACTGCAAATGATGCCATAGCACTAGATCGGCGGCAACCTAGAAAGTAGGGTCAGGGTCGAATATCGTAGATTGACCGGAATGTCGATAGTTGATCGGGAGTCGGCGCAGGATCAATTCGAGTCGACGTGGATCTGATTTGGGCCATGGGCGATGATTTCGGGTCTGCCGCCGTAGCTCTTGACGGGTCCGGTGACGCAAATGCGTTGGCCTTCCCAGGATGCGGGCGATGGATCGAAGCGGCCGAGATTGCGTTGCGGGATGACAATCTGCATGGACTCGATGGGATGGGGGCGGCCGAGGTCGACGAACATGGCCGGGCCTTGATTGCTGGAGTCAAAGCGAACGTCGGCTACGATGCCGCAGGTGCCGCCCGAGTTACTCTTCGTGAGAGTCGCCGAACCCTGACCGATGGGGTTCGCGGAATCGGACGACAGCCAGTTGAATTGCCGGGCCGTGAGATAGAGCACGAGGCCAACCACGACCAGGAGAAGAACGATGCGCATCGCGACCTCACTTGCCCCAAGCCGTCAAATGCGCTTGTAAATATGCCACAAATCGTCAGGCACGACAACGTATCGGGGCGCGAGCGATGATTTCGGGGACGCCGCGATAGGATTTTATCCAGCCGGTGATGCAGAGCCCGCGATGCGGATTCGACACATGTAAATAAAAAGGCCCCGCGAGGTTATCACGGAGCCTCGAGGATCAAAGCGTAGCGGCTACGCGTTCGAGTTCGTTCAGGGATGAAGGATGCAGAGCACGTAATCGCCGCCAGTATTGCCCGCCTTCACGCCCCAGCGGTAGGTTCCGGCCGGACCGCGTTTGTGAACTTCATTGCCGGGAACCGGATAGATGTGTTGCGAGCCGCCATTCGAATACTGCGCATACAACTGGAAGCCGCCCGGCCCGCCGAGGATGCCGTTCTCGATTCCGGCTGGCGCCTCGTAGGGCGGCGAGCCATAGAGGCCGCCGGTGTTTAGCGCGCCGTCCTGTTCGCCGTAGCTCGGCGGGCAGGTCGCGGAGAAGACGTAGGCCGCGCCCTGGCCCGGTTTGCCGTCGACGGTGGCGCCGAACGCACCAAGGAGGACGGTGGTGCCGGCGAGTGCGACCGAAGTACCGAAGTAGTCGTCCGCTGCGCCGTCGCTGGCGGTGAGCTTGGCGGACTGGCTCCACCAGCCTGCGCCGGACTCGTTGAACACGTAGGCCGCGCCTTGGTCGGTGTTGATGCCGACGAGGACGGTGGGGCCGGAGGCGGCTACCGAGTAGCCGAAGTAGTCATTCGCTGCGCCGTCGCTAGCGGTGAGTTTGGCGCTCTGCGTCCAGGTGCCGCCGGACTCGGTGAATACGTAGGCCGCGCCCTGATTGCTGTTGCCACCGACGGTGGCGCCGATCGCGCTGACAAGGACGGTAGGGCCGGAGACGGCCACCGAGTAACCGAAGTAGGCATACCCCGCACCGTCGCTAGCGGTGAGTTTCTGGCTCTGGGTCCAACTGCCGCCGGACTCATCGAATATGTAAGCCGCGCCCTGATAGCCGTTGGCGCCGAACGCGCCGACAAGTGCGGTGGTCCTGTCGAGCGCGACCGAGATGCCGAATTGGTCCTCCGCCGCACCGTCGCTAGCGGTGAGTTTCTGGCTCTGGCTCCAGGTACCCCCGGCCTCGCTGAATACGTAGGCCGCGCCTTGAAGCTGGTTGCCGCCGACGGTGGCGTAACGCGCGCCGATGACGGCGGTGGTGCCTTCAAGGGCGACTGAGTCGCCGAAGTAGTCGCCCGCCGCGCCATCCGCGGCCGTGAGCTTGGCAGTTTGGCTCCAGGTGCCGCCGGCCTCGCTGAACACGTAAGCCGCGCCTTGGTTGCCGCCGTTGCGGTCGTCGCCAACGAGGGCGGTAGTGCCCGAGAGGGCGACCGAGTTGCCGAATTGATCCCCCGCCGCGCCGTCGGCGGCCGTGAGCTTGGCGGTCTGGCTCCAGATACCGCCGGACTTCGTGAATACGTAGGCCGCGCCTTGGTCTGTGTCGCCGCCGACGGTGGCGTAAATCGCGCCGACGAGGGCGGTGGTGCCGTCAAGGGCGACTGAGTAGCCAAAGTTGTCATACCCCGCGCCGTCGTTGGCGGTGAGCTTCTGCTGCTGAACCCACACCAGCGGATCTATGGTGAGCGGATATGTGGCGTGCACGTCGTTCACGGCAATCAGAATGCGATGATCCTTCGCAGTTACTGTCGAAGACACAACCTTGCCGGTCGCGTCAGTGACGAGAAATTTGCCGTAGCGCAGCTTGCCGAAGGCGAGTTCGCCGTTGGGAGCGCCGGCATCCTGCCGGCTTGCTTTATGGTTTGCGGCAAAGGCGAGCGTGAGCGCACCTTTTCCTGCGGGGCGCTTGGCAATGGTGAAGCCCTGTTCGAAGCCTATCGCCAATACCCGCCACCACTCGGTGATGTTGTTGTGGACGTAGCGAGCCTGATTGCCCGCGATTGCAGGTTTAATCATGTCGATGCGGTGCAATGCGGACCCGCGTCCCCAAGCTGCGAGATGCAGCGCCAGAGGCTTCGCATTTGTCCCGGCAAAGCGAACGCCGCCAGCGCTAAAGCAGGCCTTAAGCTGCTGCTTTGGCAGAGCGGCACAGCCGTCCTGCTTAATCGAATAGGCCGGGCCGGCATCGCGCGCGAGCGCCTGGTACAGCCCCGGGCGCAGCGCCTCAGGGAGCGCCGTTCCGGCATGGAAAGAAGCATTCGTTTCGGTTGGCGATGTCGCGGCGATTGCGGCACCGCTCATCAGGAACGATAGGCACAGGAATCCCGTCGGCATCGCTGCTTTCGTATGCATTGCAATAACCTCTCTGGTTCAGCGGATAAAAACGGAGTTGAGCAAGACGCGTCCGGAGCGAGACCCCCAACGGCGCTACCTTCAGATTGGAGAATACACCCTTGGCGGCGCCGGATGCCACCCCTCGATTACGAGGTCCACGCGGCAGTCAGATCGTTCGATCGAGGTAGCCCGAGGAAGCGAGGAGATACGGAGTCAGATCTTGCATCGCAACATCAGTTAGCAGAGAGCTGAATCTGATCGGGGGCGTAGGCGATGATTTCCGGAATACTGCGGTAGGACTTGATCCAGCCGCTGACGCGGATTTTCTTTCCCATCCATAGTTTGGGCGGCGGCTTGAAAGCCACGCGGTCGTTATGAAGTCCCGTCGAGTTCCTGGCGCTGCTTCGTAAGGAGTTCGAGCTGCGCCTCCTGTTCGGCGATGCGTTGCGATGTCAACTCCTCGTCCGCGGACCCGGAGTATGCGGCCGCTTGCTCGATCAGCTCCCGAAGGTTTTCCCTCACGGCCGCGATGCGCTCGTCGAGCTCAGCGATGTTCTGTGGAATGTCGTCCATGGGTTACTCCTGTCGTAAGGAAGATCAGACTCGGGTCTTATATGGTGTACGGGCAGTATAGATACGTCAAGGGTAACCGGCTTCCGGGTGCACCGCTCTCGGGCTACGCGCCGTTATCTCTGTCCGGCGACGATTGAGGTGGCTTGGAGCTGGGAGAGAAGAAGACCTCGTAGCTGGCGGGACCGTCCATGTAGTCCGGCAACGTAACGTTTTGCAGCGGCGTTGCGGCAAGCGCTGTCTCGACGGCCCGCCTGCTAAGCGGTCCGACGCCGGGGTTGGCGAGAAAATCCTCCACCGGCATCCAGCGTGCGTCAGCGAGCTCCGTCCCGTCGACGAGGATCTTCCCGGCCAACGGCGTGAGCCGGCATACGATATAGAGGTTGGACGTGCCAAACTGACCGCGGTGATGATGCCGCATTCCGAGGATGCCGTCGAAGCGGGTTTCGACGGCAGTTTCTTCGCGTATTTCGCGCACCGCGCCGGCGGCCACGTGTTCGCCCGGTTCGAGCATGCCGCCGGGAAGTTTCCAGTAGTCGGGACGTTTTTTTGCATCGTTGCGCTCGAGCACCGTCAGCACTTCGCGCTGTTTCGACAGGACGACGGCGCCGACGCCCACGGTGTGCGAGGCGTAGTGTGGCAACACCGCCGCCGGGTCGAGACGCCGCGTCAGGACCAGCAAATCCCGGCTGCAGTGATGGAACTCGAAGCCAGCCGCGACGGCGACGGGAATCAGATCGCCGTGCTCGCGCGGAATCGCCAACCAGATGGCCGGGATGCCGCGTCCATGCCACTCGGCGAGTGAGTCGTCGAGAAGGACGGTGAGGCGGGCGGGATCGGGCGGCAGATCTTCGGGCGCCACGTAGATGGCACCATATTTGGTACGTTGCGCAGAAAGCGTTTGCATAGGTCTATCCGATTCGGGAAAAAAGAGAACGGCCGCGGCGCGGCAGCCGTCAAAAAAACGAAGATATCAAATCCAACGATATTAAATGTGGCAGTGCAGAAGAATAATCATTTCGGAGATAGCCGAATCTGGTT
>JBOIBN010000124.1:0-4837 GCA_050739575.1 Gammaproteobacteria bacterium | reverse complement strand
GACGTTCATAGTCCACCGTGTGTACCGGCAGCGGCAACACGCGCTCCCAGTACCTCATCGTGCGCCGGTAAAACGCGAGCATCCAGGCGATATCCTCCACCCGATAGGCGTAATCGTTGCGCGGATGAGCAAAGTTCTGGAAATAAATGGAGAGCGCGGTATCCAGCGGATCCCGGCGACAGTGCACGATGCGGGCGCGTGGAAACACTGTCGCGATGAAGCCGAGATGTAAAAAGTTGAGCGGATTTTTGTCGACGATGCGGGCCTCGGGAGGAAACGCCGTCGGCAGCCGCGTCCGCCATTGCCTTGCGACCCAGGCGCGTCCTTCCCGGGTGATGCCCGCGAGACCACGCGGATAAGCGACACCGGCGGCAAGTTCACGACCCAGCATCTCGATCAACTCCAGCTCGCCGGCACCCATCAGTGCCGGATGACGGGCGAGGCGCCGCTCGACGAGCGTGGTGCCGCTGCGCGGCATGCCGACGACAAAAACCGGCTGTTCGAGGGAATCCGGATCCTGTTTGGAAAAAAACTCCGGCGTGAAGGTTTCCCGCAGTGCACGCTCATAATCGCTCCACGCGGCACGATCGAACTGCGCGGAGCGGGCACGCAAAGCGTTGGCGCGTTCGGCCGCAGCAAAGGCTTCCGCATAGCACCCGAGATCGTCGTTGATCTTGGCGATCGCGAAGTAAAGTGCCGCGCGCTCAGCGGAATCGCGTTCGAACTGCTCGAGCGCAGTTTCGAGCAAGTCCAGCGGACTCGCGGCCGCATCGCGCCAGCGCCGCACGTAGGCAAGTCGAAAGCAGGCGCCCGCGTCGCCCGGTGCGAGGCGCGTCGCGTCGCGCAAAACCCGCTCTGCTTCATCGAAACGTCCGAGCCGCAACAAGAGATTGCCTCGTTCGAGAAGAAGCTTGGGATCTTCGCTGACGCCGGGCGCGCGTGCGTACAAAACCTCGGCTCGCTCGTCGAGCCCCATTTCCTGCAGAAACGCCGCGGTCGCGCGCACCGCCTTCGGGGAATAGTTGACGGCCGCGGCCCAACGTTCGAGCACTGCGCCCGCCGCGTCCGCCCGGCGCGCACGCCGATGCAGCCAGGCCAGACTCTGGGCCGGCTCGGTCCAGGCCGGATGCGCCTCGATCAATCGTTCCAGCAAACCGGCGGCGGCCCGTTCACGCCCGGCGCTGCGCAACGCATTTGCCAGGCGATAAACGACGGTTGCATCGTCGGGGTTTTCGCGTCGCGCCGCAAATAACCACAGAGCGGCGGCGCGCGCATCGCCCTGTTCAAGCAGACGCCCGGCCACCTCCAGCCGTTCGCTCAGAGAGAGCGATTGCAGGCGCAAGCCACGGACTTCCCGGCGTGCCGACGGCTCTACGGCGTAACGCGCCAGCATCGCGGCCAAGCGCGGGTTCATGACTTCAGGTTATTCAGGAATCCGGCGACGGCAGGGCCGAAACGTTCGATATCCACAAGAAACGAATCGTGGCCCTGCGGCGAAGGTAGAAACTTCGCCGTCACCCGCGCACCCGCAGCTTCGAGCAGCACCGCCAGTTCGTGTTGCTGGGTATCCGGAAACAGGATGTCGGATTCGACGCCGATTACCAGCGCGTCCTTCGTTTGCAGCCTGGCAAAAGCATTACCCAACTCGCCGTCTCCGTGCTCGACGGCATCGAACAGATCCATCGAGTGAGAAAGGTAGAGATAACAATTGGCATCGAAGCTGCCGGTAAAACGCTCGGCATGTGCTTCGAGGTAACTCTCGACTTCGAACTCGACGTCGAAACTCGCCGCGGGACCGGGCGCTTCCGTACTCACCCGCGTGCGGCCGAAGCGCTCCTGCCATTCGTACGGGGAACGATAGGACAACATCCCGATCTTGCGCGCCAGCCGCATGCCGGTGACGGGTCCGTGACCGGGCGCATAGTTGCCGCCCTGCCAGCCCGGATCGCTGCGGATCGCCTCGCGTTGCAGGGAGCGGATCGCAATGGCAAACGGGCGCGCATGCACCGCCGAAGAAATCAGTACAAGCCGCGGGGTGGATTTTGGAAACTGCAGAGCGAAGCTGAGGGCGCTCATGCCGCCAAGCGAGGAACCGACGACCACAGCAGGTACGGGTAGCCCGAGCGTGGCGAGCGCAGCACTTGCGGCGCGCGCGATGTCCTCCACTGAAAGCAGCGGAAAGTTCAGCCGATAAGGTTCGCCCGTCGCCGGATCGGGCGAGGCCGGACCGGTACTGCCGAAGCAGCTTCCGAGCGAATTCATGCACACTACGAACCAGCGGTCGGTATTGATCGGTTGCCCGGGACCGATCATTTCCTCCCACCAACCGGGCGTCGAATCCTTCGGCGAAGACGCAGCATGCGCGCTCGGCGACAAGCCGGTAAAGAGCAACAGCAGATTGTCGCCGTCAAGCCGCCCCCAGGTCTCGTAGGCGATATCCACTTCGCGAAGCACGCCCCCGCGATAAAGTGTAAGCGGCTCGGGCAGCCGCACCACGCCCTTTGCGGGTATCACGCTGCCCGCATTTCGTACGACGCGGTTCGTTTGTTTCGTCACGGCTCCGCCTGAATGTAGGCGATCCATGCGGGATCTGCTTCTCCCCGTTGGGCGGGCACGAATTCGCCGGCGCCTTCACCGGTTTTTTCATCCGTACCCTGCCAGAGCACCGTAGTGCGTGAAAATCCGGCCTCAGCGAGCACCTCGCGAATTTCCGGCAGCGTCCACAGACGCCACTCGTAGCTGAATGCGCGCTTCAGGCGTGACCCGTCACGAAAGCTGTAATGAATGTGGCAAACCGCTCGCGCGCTCACCGGATCGAAATCCGCCTGCTCCCAGATGTAGGTAAAGCCGTTGACCTTGCGCCGTTCGCGCATGATCTCGTAGGCATCAGAACCGCCGAAGGCATCCAGCATGAACAAACCGTCGCGCGCCAGCGTACGGCGTACGCCGGAGAAGTAGGCGCCCAGCGTCTCGCGATCGCGGAAAATCCAGTAGCTGAAATTCATCGCAACGACGAGATCCAGATCCCGCCCCGGCGCCGCGAGCACGTCGGCCTCGACCAGCTGGACCCGCCGCTGTGCGGATTCTTCGAGGCGTTCGAAATTGTGGCGCCTGCCCCAACCCAGTACTTCGGGATCGTGATCCACGCCGATCGCATCGTGACGTTTGTTGGCCGCCGCCCATTCGCAGGCGAGCCGCGCCGTGCCGCAGAAATCCTCACGCAAGCTGCGGGCCGCACGGCCGCGCGCGCGTTGGAAGTTTTCCTTGAGGAATTCGATCTCGGTCTCCACGTCCTGTACCGACTGCTCGTAGAGCTTGTAGCGATCGGCCCGCTTGGCGAGAGTGGGTTTACGTTTTGCCTTCATGCTGTGTCCTTATGTATTACTACTGTATTACTACCGCGGGGAGTCTGATAAAGATCGTTGTGCAGGGATGCCCGGTGCTTTAGGCGGCACGGGCCGTGAGGAACGGCGCGAGCGCGCGTTCCACGGCACCCATGTCACGAGTGCCGGCAAGCGCGCCGAGACGCCGGCGGACGCTGCGCGCGCCGGCGAGTCCGTTCAGCAGAGTTGACAGGTGACGCAATGCTGGCGCCGGTGCGTCACCGGCACCAATGCGCCGCGCAAGATAATCGAGATAGCCGGCGAGCACCTCGCCAAGCGTGGCTGCGGGCCGGTGCAAACTGTAAAAACGTGCGTCTGCCTCGACGAGCAGCAGCGGATCCGCATACGCCCCGCGGCCGAGCATCACGCCGTCGGTCCGCTTCAGCATGCCGGCCGCCGTATCGAGATCGGCAATACCTCCGTTAACGACGATTTCGAGTGAGGGATAACGTAGCTTGAGTGCATAGACGCGCTCGTAGTCAAGCCTGGGCACGGTGCGATTGGCCTTCGGATTCAATCCGCTCAACCAGGCCTTGCGCGCATGGACGATCACGGCATTACAACCCGCCGCCGAGACCGCCTCCACGAAACCGCACAGAAACTCGAAGTCGTCGCGCTCGTCGATTCCGATCCGCGTCTTGACGGTAATCGGCAGATTCGAGGCCGCGCGCATCGCGGCCACGCAATCGGCGACCCGGTCGGGTTCGCCCATCAGACAGGCGCCCATGCGTCCGGCGGTGACCCGCGAACTGGGACAACCGACGTTGAGATTGACCTCGTCGAAACCGTGCTCGACGGCCAGTCTCGCGGCGACGGCAAGCACATCGGGTTCGCTTCCGCCGAGTTGCAAGGCAAGCGGCCGCTCCGCCGCATCGTGCGCGAGCAGGCTGTCCGGATCGCCGTGAAGTAGCGCGCGCGCCACCAGCATTTCGGTATAGAGCCAGGTGCAACGCGTGATAAGACGCACCAGGTACCGGAAATGCCGATCGGTACGGTTCATCATCGGTGCGATCGAAAGCCGGCGCGGCGGGAGCGGTTCAGACACGATCATGGTCGTCATGATGCACCGGCGGCAGTTCGTCATGCTCCGCTTGACACGAGGTATTGTCGTTTCCCACGATTTCGAATTCCCCCTCGATTACATCCGACCGATGGTTTCCGCCGCGTCGCCAGTGACGCGTACGAACCGCATACACGCACACCGCGATTATGGCCGCAACCCCGAGCAGCAGCAGAGCCCAAAAGCCGATAATAAAAGCCAGCAGAATGCCGACGGCTGTCACGACCAAACCGACCAGGCGTTGGAGCATAAGGAGCCGGCGCGTCGCGGCGCGCATAAACAAAGGTAGAATGCATATGGTAACGCACCAGCCGCCCTTTCAATGTCGAAACTTTCCGCAGTGATCATCGCCAAGGATGCCGCAGACAGGCTCCCTTCCTGCCTCGCCGCGCTC
>JBOIBN010000123.1:0-4843 GCA_050739575.1 Gammaproteobacteria bacterium | reverse complement strand
GCGGCGTGGTTTTTGCGCATGGCTCCGCTGGGCGGGCGATTCAGCGCATGAGGAAATCCGGTTGTCGGATGTACGGCGAGGCTTTCAGCAGCGCAGGGCGTGGAAGGCCGCGGCATAAATGTGTTTCCAGGGATAGGCGCTGCTCATCTGCAGCACGATGCGGCGCACGCTGATGCGCACCAGGGCGCCGATCTTGAATAACTTCAGGCGGATGGTGTCCACCTGCGCTTGAGCCCACTCGGTGCCTTTCAGGCCCAGCCGGCGCAGCGCTTCCATCAGCGTGTAGGCCAGCGCGGAGAAGTACAAGCGCAACTGGTTGCCCTTCATCTCGTCGGTGGAGAGCCGGTCGGCGAACAGGCACATCTGTTCCTTGATGCGGTTTTCCATCTCCCCGCGGGCGCAGTAGAACTTCTCGTACAAGTCCTGCGCGGCCCAGTCCTCGGCGCTCAGCGAGGTGACCACGAAGCGCGGGTTCTCGCCTTTGTCGAGATACTCGGCTTTGGCCACTACGCGGCGCGCCCGCGACCAACTCTTGTGCGTTTGGTAGCTGAAGTCGGCGAAGACGCGGGCCGGTTTGCCGGTGGTCTGATGCAGCGTGTGCGCCTGATGCATCGCAGCGCCGATGATCTTCGTGAGCCGCCGATTGCGCGCCAGGCCGAAGATGTAATCGACCCGGTTCTCGTCCCGCTCGCACCAGCCCATCAGCTCTTCGCGGCAGAAGCCGGAGTCGGCTCTGAGCACGATCTTCACACCCGGCCAGCGCCGGCGAATCTGGGCCACGATGCAGTGGACTTCCTCCACCGCGCCGGCGCTGGCGTCCTGGTTCGACGGCCTGAGCCGCGCGCACAGCAACTGATCGCCGGCGAAGATGTACAGCGGCAGGTAGCAGTAGCTGTCGTAGTAAGCGTGGAAGAAGCGCTCCGGCTGATGCCCATGGATGGGAACATCGGTGGCGTCCAGGTCGAGCACGATCTGTTTCGGGGCTTCTGCGTGCGCTTCCAGATAGAGGTTCACCAGCAGGCTGTCGATGGCTTCGGCCGAGTAGCCGATCTTGTGGTAGCGCCCGCTGCGGCCGGTCAGTTCCAGCCGGTTGAGCGTGCTCTTGCCGGCCAGTTCTTCGTCCAGTTTGCGCTTGCCGGCCAGCAGTCCGAACAGCGGATCGCTGCGCAACTGCTCATGGTCGTTGAGGTCTTCGTAACCCAACGCCAGCCCGTAGATGCGCTGCGCCAGCATCTCCGGCAGTTGGTGCTTGACCCGCAATGGCATGCGCCCGTCGCTGAAACAGGCCGCCAGGCGGCTGGTCAGGTTAATCTTCAGGTCCGCTTCGCGCAACAGCAGCGCCCCGCCGTCGCCCGATACCCGGCCCGCGGTAAACCCGGCCTCCACTCGCCGCGAAAAATGGGCTGTAAACGAGAACGATTCTTGGTTACACTCTGTCATAGGAAAGGCCGTCTCCGCACGGCAAAAACTACGTCCTCACAACGCAGTTATGCCATGAAAAGACGGCCTTTCCCAGTTTTTTCCTTAATTCCTTTGCCCCAACCGCAATTTACCTATGAGAAATGCGGGCTAGGCGACCAATTGTCAGACATTCGTAGACTTTCCAAAACCCGGTCGTCGTCTCACGGTCCTTCAGTACGCAATGGAAGATTGGTTGATCGTGAATATGCTTGCCGGACTTGGAGGGGACAGCACGATTCGATGGTTGTGTAACCGAATTTGATATGGTTTCGCCGTGTTCAGTGGCGCAAACGTCTACCCCTCTACTTTCAGAATAGCAAATCGAAACCCGCAGAAACAGGCTGTTTTTTAATCTCGTTTTCGAATACCTTCGAGCAGCGAAGGACAAACAGTCAAAGGAGTACTGCATGCCTGAAATTGTGGACGGGTTCGATAGTTCAATCGTGGATCAGCTGGCGGTAAAAGTTGGACCATCACGTATAGACATCGCTTACCAACGACTCGGAAAATTGGATGCTCCTATCGTTCTGCTGATTATGGGAGTCGCCGGGCAATCGATTCATTGGCCGGACGCGTTTTGTCGCGCGCTTGTCGATCGCGGTCTGCAGGTCATTCGCTTCGACAACCGAGACGCCGGACTCTCGACGCACCTGACGGATGCTCCGCCGCCGAACCTGCCCGCGGCGCTCGCTGGCGATCTCAAGTCTGTGTCGTACACGTTGTCGCATATGGCTGGCGATGCTGTGGGGTTACTCGACGCGCTTGCGCTTGACAAGGCGCATGTCATAGGGGCCTCCATGGGTGGTCAGATTGCCCAAATGATCGCTATCGAGCATCCGCACCGCGTCCTCTCTCTCACCTCGATGATGTCGACTACCGGGAGCATGTCCGTTGGACAGCCCTCGAAAGAGGTTCTGCGAGACCTCTTCGCCGGCCCACGTGCGATCACGCGCGACCAGGTGATTCAGCAAACTCTCCGAGCGATGCGAGCTGTCGGATCCCCTGGGTATCCGAGCGACGAATCCGAAGTCGCTGCCCGAGCGGGCCGCGCATATGACCGCTCACACGATCCGATCGGTAGTGCCCGTCAGGCGATCGCGACGGTGGCCTCCGGTGATCGAACCGAACATCTGCGGCATCTCCAGGTCCCTACCCTAGTTATCCATGGCCTTGCAGACTACATGTGCGACGTTAGCGGCGGGCGAGCAACGGCTGAAGCCATACCAGGTGCGGAGCTAGTGCTGATTGAGGGAATGGGACATGATCTGCCACCCGGTCTGCAATCTCAACTTGCAACGCGTATCGCCGAGTTCGTTTGGCACGTCGAGAATCCTTGAATGCATAACATGAGGGGGATTACCTCCTCGCTACTATTTGGCGCAACTATCAGTGCAGCGAAGAGCGTTGCATAGTGGCTTCGTGGTGATTACACGTCTCTTCTCCTCGAAGAGGGGTAAATGAGAAGATACTCCTATCGATCGGAGGTATTTCTCCAATATGAGTTATATCCAAGGAGAAGGGCGAGACCAAGGAACCTTGTTTCCGGTGCTGTTAGATGATCTCGTTCCGGGCGATCACATTTGCCGAGTGATCGATGCCTTCGTGAGTGGGCTCAAAATGGCGGTTCTTGGTTTCGGTCGAGCAGAGGCTGCTGAGACAGGGCGACCTGGCTACGATCCGCGTGACTTGTTGAAGTTGTATTTATACGGCTATCTCAACCAGATTCGTTCGTCGCGGCGCTTGGAGACTGAGTGCCGTCGAAATGTCGAGTTGATGTGGCTTCTCGGACGCTTGTATCCGGATCACAAGAGTATTGCAGAGTTTCGTCGAGTGCACCGCGGTGCGGTTATAGCAGCAGGAGCCGAACTCATCCGCTTTGCACGCAGCTGCGGACTCATTCGTGGTGAATGGATCGCCATCGATGGCTCAAAGTTTCGTGCTGTAGCGAGTATCGACAGCACTCGCGAACGACTTGCTTTGCAGCGCTACCTTGACAGTGTCGAAAAAGCCGACGAAGAGCAACAGGCAAGCATCGATCCGTCTGCCGTCCAGGCTGCGCTGGAAAAGCTGAAACAGCATCCTGAACCTGAGGCCGCGTTCATGTTGATGCGACAGGTCTCTCTACCGGCGTACAACGTCCAGACAGCCGTTGACGCGGAACATGCCTTGATCGTGGCACACGCTGTGGTGCTCGATGCATCTGACATCCGTTGCTTGAAACCAATGGCTGAAGCTGCAAAGAAAGCACTTGAAGTGGATAGCTTCCAGGTAGTGGCCGACGCCGGCTACTCCAATGGAGAGCAGGCCGCTCACTGCGAAGCGGCAGGCATGACGCCGTACGTTCCCGTCATGCGTACAGTTAACAATCAGGGCGATGGCACCCTGTTCGGGCGCGGGGACTTCCGCTACGAGCCTGATAGCGACACCTATATCTGTCCCGGAAACAAGAAACTGCTACGCAAGAGCACCAATCACAAAGATCGTTACACCATGTATAAAGCTTCGTCTCTCGATTGCGGAGCATGTTCGCTGAAGTCCCGCTGCACCCAAGCTCCAAGGCGTGGCTTGGCTCGCCATTTATATGAAGACGCTTTGAATCGGATGGAGGCGCGAATAACGCCGCAAGCGATGAGGTTGCGTCGATGCACGGTCGAGCATCCCTTCGCGACAATCAAGTACTGCATCTTTGGACATCCACGTTTGCTGATGCGCGGATTATCCGGCGCCAGGGTCGAAATCGGCCTCGCCACGATGGCATACAACCTAAAGCGCATCACGAACGTGCTCGGAGCCACCAAAGTAACGGAAGCGCTTCGTCTCGCCTGATAGAGCATAGCGGCCATACCTACAATCCCAGTTCCGGAAAGCGGTGGCCAAAGCAGTCCCTCTCCTTGCCTTCTCGTGAATCGAGTTTCGTAACGACCTCGGTAACGCGGCCGCATTCCTCGACGGGGATGGGGACCTGCTCGACTATTTCAAGGCCGAAGCCCTCGAGGGCGGGGATGTGAATGGGCGTATTCGAGAGCAGGCGAATGCGCTGGATGCCGAGGTCCGACAGAATCTGGCCGCCCAGCCCTATGGCGCGCAAAATGCGGCCGCTGCGGGCCTGAACGCCTTCGCGGTCGCGCAACTCCGGGTGGAGGATGAGGCGGCCGGCAGGAACGTTGCTTTCGCTTGCGGGAGCGGCTGCTCCCCCAGGCCCGAAGGCCGCGGCTGGGGTGTGGTCGATCTCGAATCCGCGCGAGGTGCTGTGCAGATAAAGGATGACGCCGCACCCCTCTGCGGCGATCATGCGCATGGACTGGTCGAGAATGTCGCGGCAGCGGCAGTCGGCGGCGAAGACATCGCCCGCGGTGCAGCGGGTGTGGACGCGGACCAGAAC
>JBOIBN010000122.1:0-4862 GCA_050739575.1 Gammaproteobacteria bacterium | reverse complement strand
TCGAGGCTTGGGTTTGAAGTTGGATGCCGTCCCGGTTGAATGGCGCAACGACATTGCGGCTGCCGCCGGCGGTGACGCACGCCGCGCGCTCAATCTCCTCGAAGCGATCGCCGCCGCGCATCGAGACAAGCCGCTGGACAAGGCCAGTTTCCACGCGCTACTCGGCGAACGGCTCGCCCAGTTCGACAAGGGCGGAGACCTTTTTTACGATCAGATCTCGGCGCTGCACAAATCGGTGCGCGGCTCCGCACCCGATGCGGCACTCTATTGGTTCGCACGCATGCTCGAAGGCGGCGTCGATCCACTTTATCTCGCGCGGCGCCTCATTCGCATGGCAACGGAAGACATCGGTCTCGCCGACCCCCGCGCAATTTCACTCGCGCTCGACGCCTGGTCAACCTATGAAAGACTTGGCAGTCCCGAAGGGGAATTGGCTTTAGCGCAAACCGTGGTTTATCTCGCCTGTGCGCCGAAAAGTAACGCCGTGTACAAAGCGCTCGCCGGTGCGCGCCGCGATGCGCATGAATTCGGCGCCGCGCCGGTGCCCATGCATCTACGCAACGCTCCTACCAAACTCATGAAAGAAATGGGTCACGGCGCGCGTTACCGCTACGCGCATGACGAAGCGGATGCCTACGCGGCCGGTGAACGTTACTTCCCCGAAAATATGCCAGATCGTCGTTACTACCAGCCGATCGACCAGGGCATCGAGGCGCGCATCGCCGAACGTCTGCGCCGCCTCGCCGAATTGGATGCCGGTGCTGATTGCCGTGCCGCCGGCAAGCAAAGAGACCCTGACGGATAACGTAAGTGTAGGAGCGAGCTTGCTCGCGATCAGTCTATACACGCAGCAAATCACAGATGAAGTTGCGCCTTCTTTTTCATAAAGAGGACCTTGTCATGACCATACAACGAATCGGAGCCGCCGAAGCACGGCCCTTGGAGATTCTGGGCATCAGTGAAGCGGAGGAAAACGCCTATTGTTGGCTGCTGGCCCATTCCGGGGCTACGGTCCTGGAGATTGCCCAGGCGCTGGGGCTGACGACAGGCAAGACCCAGCGGCTGCTCGATGCGATCGGTACTAAGGGATTGACCACACATGCGCCGGAGCGACCGCGCCGCTATATACCCGCCTCGCCCGATATAGCCGTGGAAGCGCTGATCCTCCAGCGTCAGAACGACTTGCAGCGTGCACGAGGTGCACTACAGGCCTTGCGGGAGCAGGCTGCGGCGGTGCAACCTCGTGACGAGCGGGAGCAGATAGTCGAGTTAATCACCAGCCACGAGGCTGAGCGCCAGGCTTTCGAGCAGGTACATCGGGTGGCGCAGGACGAGGTCGTTGCTCTCGTTCGAGCTCCACTGAGGATTTCCCGCCTAGATATACCATCTGAACAGGATCAATACACCCAACGGGGCGCGCAAGCCAGAGGCGTGAACTACCGGGGTGTCGTTGATGCACAGTATTTGACCCTGCCCGGTGCTCTACGTGCTATCCGGGAGGATTTGAAAGCAGGCCAAGGAATCAGAATCACGGCGCACTTGCCCTTCAAAATGATCCTTGCCGACCGCCGCATTGCCCTTATCCCCCTGAACTTGCAGCAAGCTGGTGGTCCAGTTTTGCTGATCCGTTCCTCGGCACTGCTCGATGCACTTTATACCCTGTTCGAGCTTCTCTGGGAGCGTGCGGCGCCTATTTCGTTCTCGCTCACCAGCGAGCTGAAAACGGAGAATCCTAGTCCGTTGCTGTCCAAGGAAGCTGAAGACCTTGTACCGTTGATGGCCGCCGGTTTGAACGACAAAGGTATCGCCTATGAATTCGGGATATCCACTCGCACGCTGAACCGTCGTATCGTAGAAATCATGAAAGTTCTGGGTGCGCGCACACGCTTTCAAATGGGCTGGCTCGCCGCTTTACGTTTGGCGGGCACTAGCCACGCCCAACAGAAAAATCGGCCAAACTCCGAGAGACATGTGCAGGATTGAGCTATCTCTTGAGCCAATCTCCTACAAGAGAAAATCCAGGCGGGTTCTGTAATTGAAGGCCATCTTTAGGTAATTTTTGAAGTATTGAGACGGATAACATTCCTTAATGTGCGCACTAAAGTTTACATTGCCGAAAGCAGAAGGCTGTCTGATTTAAGACATGTCTTAAATCAGACCGAAAAAACTATGGACAGAGGCAAATCGAGGGGGGATACTTAGTGTTGCAATTCGTTACCCGTGCACCGCGCGCGGCAAGCAGTTTAATCCAACGCTCCACACAGGAAGGAGATGTCTCATGCAAGCAAAGCTCTTAAATGTATCCATATTTCTGCTCGCATTCACGAGCGGCGCCGTGGCGCTTGCCGCCCCGGCGAACGGCCAAGTGGCGGGCGCTGCCGCCCATCCAACCCACGCGACCCGAACCCTGCCCCCGGCACTGCGCCCGATCTTTTACCAAGCGCTTGCGAAGGGCGCAGGCCCGGCCTATGCCGTGAACGTAAACGGCTGTGCTGCGCTGCCCAGGGAAAGTCTCAAGGCCTGCTTCGATGACAGTGGCGCGCATTTCACGGGCGCGGGTTCGCCGCTTGCGCTGCATCTTGTTTCTTATGGGCGTGGCGAGACGCTGTCGTCAGTGAACCTGGTGAAACCCGAGATCGCGGGCAATCAGGTGAACTATACCCACGGCAACCTCAGCGAATGGTGGCGGGTGCTGCCGGTCGGCTTCGAGCAGGGCTTCACGATTGTGAAGCGCCCGGCCGGTCACGGTGCGCTGATGCTTGCACTGGCGGCGAACGGTCGGGCGACCGAACATAATGGCGCACTCGAGTGGGGTCAACTCCGCTACGGTCAGCTTATCGTCACTGACGCCAGAGGCAAAGTCATCCCGGCAACGCTCAAGAACGAAAGCAACCGCGTTCTGATTGCCGTCAATGACGCAAACGCCACCTATCCACTTACTGTAGATCCGCTCGTATGGCTGGAACAGGAAGTCACGGCGAGCGACGGCGTAGCGCACGACGAGTTCGGTTACTCGGTTGCTGTTTCAGGCACCACCGCCTTGGTCGGCGTGCCCCAAGCCACCGTCAATGGCAACGGTTACCAAGGCGCCGCCTACGTGTTCAGCGATTCGGGAGGCAATTGGGCCCAGACTCAAAAGCTCACCGCGAGCGACGGCGCAGTGATCAACTTATTCGGTCATTGGGTTGCCGTCTTCGGCACGACCGCTCTCATCGGCGCGCCTGACGCCACCATTAATGGCAACGTCGAGCAGGGGGCGGTCTACGTATTCACCAATACGGGAGGCACTTGGGCGCAAACACAGAAGCTCACAGCGAACGACGGTGCCGCCGACGACCAGTTTGGATGGGCAAGTATAATTTCTGGCACGACCGCGCTTATTGGAGCCCCCGCTGCCACCGTCAACGGCAATCTCGATCAGGGCGCAGCTTATGTGTTCAGTGCGTCGGGTGGCACTTGGACACAGACTCAAAAGTTGACCGCGAGTGACGGCGTGGCAGGTGATTTTTTTGGATTGTCCATCACTCTCGACGGCATGACCGCTCTCATAGGTGCTCCCCAGGGCCAGATTGGAGTCGGCGGCACTGGACCGGGCGCGGCCTATGTGTTTGCCAATTCGGGCGGCACCTGGAGCCAGGTGCAGAAACTTACCGCAAGCGACGGTGAGACCGGGGATGTCTTCGGTGGGTCGGTCGCGCTCTCCGGCACAACTGCCCTCGTCGGTGCTGCCGTAGCGATCATCAACGGTAACTTCAACCAAGGCGCGGCCTACGTGTTCACTGAGTCAGGTGGCACTTGGGCCCAGACGCAGAAGCTGACCGCGAGTGACGGCGCGCAAAATAATTATTTTGGCACGTCGGTCGCCCTTTCGGGGATAACCGCTTTTATCGGGGCACCAGATGCCACTGTCAATGGTAATGCTTTTCAGGGCGCAGCCTATTTGTTCAGCGACTTGGGCGGCACTTGGACGCAGACGCAGAAGTTTGCTGCGAGCGGAAGCCACAGCTTCGGTAATTCAACGGCTTTCGATGGCACGACCGTCCTCTTCGGTGCGTTCGGTACTACCGTCAACGGCAACAGCGCGCAAGGTGCCGCGTATTTTGAGGGTAAAAGCGATCTCGGCTTGAATGTAAGTGCGCCTCAGACGGTGGGCCAAGGCCAGAGCTACGTCAGCCAGACGATTGCGACCAACAACGCAAGTGCCGCGTCGCCCGCGGCGAGTGCGACGATCACGGTGCCGGCGGCGGCGAGCTTCGTCTCGGCGAGTGCAACGCAAGGCAGTTGCAGTGAAGCCTCCGGAGTGGTGACCTGCGACTTTGGTGCGATCAATGGCAACGCCGGCACGGCGACGGCCAACGTCACGCTCAAAGCCACGGGCAGCTCCGGCACCACGATCGAGAACACCGCAAGTGTCGCCTTGGCGACGCCGCCCTTGACGGCGAGCGCCCCGACCCAGATCGGCCAGGCGGGATGCCCCGACGGCTACACCACCTACAGCGGCACGCTGGGGCCCAACGCCACGCAGCGTTCCGCGAGCTATGAGGCGCCGGCGGGTGAGGAGAATGCGATCCTCATGGCCCCGGCGGGCTTCAAGCTCTATGGGCGGGTGGACAGTGCGAACTACGGCCAGTGGCAGCAGGGCTTTACCGGTACCGAGGTACACCGCTGGGGTCCGACGGGCACTTACAGTTGGGGGGTGAAGGCGAATGAGAGTGGCGGCGCCTACACCTTCTGCCTCCAGCATCCATGAGCGGATAACAAGCTGCTGTAAGCCTCAACCACTCTTTACGGCCCCGCGACAGCAATGCCGCGGGGCCTTTTTGTTTGACAGCAAACGCGGGCCGACTGGCAAAAATGGTGGG
>JBOIBN010000121.1:0-4913 GCA_050739575.1 Gammaproteobacteria bacterium | reverse complement strand
GATTGCATCACCTCCTGGGACATGGACCCGAGACCCTGGCAGATGGTTACTGGGTCAACTGAGCGGAGGCGTATCTCTCCGACTTCCTCCTGATCGCTATTACCCGGTGTCCCCTGCACCCGGCCTATGTCTTTGGAGCCATTTGGTGGCTGGGCTGCGAGTTGATTGCAATCGGCCTGTACTTGAGCCCCTGGTGGAAGCCTGTTGCGACCGCGCTGATAGGCCGCTGACAGAATACTAGGCTCACTGTCCTGATGTGAACCGGGGCGCTTGATCTACGCATGTCCAAAGTCTCTGCGTCGAAGCGCGTCTCGAACGACTGCAATCGGGCAACCTGACAGAGATTGCGACTGACCGGAGTGGGCCGGTGGCTGTCTGCTGGCAGATGCCCACGGCCGGTTACTGCTCTACCCGTCCAGCCTTGCCGCCGCTCGGTGACCGCTGCGCGTGCTGGGCAGCACCAGCACCGTGGTCAGCCATTGCCAGCAGCGTGGTCAACGTTTACCGCTACGCTGGTCAACAGTTACCAGCGTCCTCGCCTCGACCGCACCCACGACAAGCGTTTCGGTGACGAAGCCTATGCCGCCGAGGAATTGATTGCCGAGTTCGGGGCCGCGTTTCTGTGCGCGGCGGTGGGCATCGAAGCCGCACCGCGCGATGACCATGCGGCCTATCTTGCCGGATGGATTCGGCTACTCAAGGCCGACCCACACGCGTTCACGACCGCTGCGAGCAAGGCCGAAGCCGCTGCCGAATACTTGCAGCACCTACAGGCCGAGCCGCAAACACTGACCGCGTGAACGGAACGACGGGGCCGGGTTGCAATTCGGTCCCGTTATCCCATAACATCGCATGTATGGAGGTGCAGACATGAACACAGCAGCCATCGACGCCCGGTTGACCATTTTGGTCACGCACGGCATGAAGCGCGAGCTTGAGGCCGAGGCCAAGCAGAAGAAAACCACGGTCGGGGCGGTAGTGCGCAGCCGTCTGGAAGGCGAGCCGGATGCGGAAGAACAGCGCTTGTTTGATGCCTTGCTCGACCTCGCGCAGCAGGTGGAACAGGTCGGCGCGCGGGTTGACGCCACCCATGCGCGGCTTGTGCACGATCAAGAAACCGCCGCCGCGCGCGAGGCCGAGGCCGCGCGTCGCGCGGTGGCTGCGCTGACTGACCGCGACGTTGCCGCGCTGACCGCGCTGGTGTCTGGCGGGCGGAAAGCCGCGACAGAAGCCGCAACCGCCCCAAGCCAGCGCGCCCGCCGCGCGGAGATGGGGCGGTGAGCGCGCTCAAGGACGTGTGGCATGCAGTGCAGACCATTGCAATGGTGACGCAAAAGGTGGACGCGAACTGTGCAGCCATCGAAAAGCAGGCGGTGAGCCTGCAAAACGCCCGCGAACGGCTGGCCGCCATCGAAGCCGTATTGAGTGTTGCGGGATACCGTCCACCGGGCGGGTACACGCCGCCAGCGCTGCCGCGCTGATGCAGGGCGCGGCGCGAAAAACACGAAACCGAGCGTCAGCGCGAGGTTTCGTGGAGGCCGGCCAGGGCCGTAGCCCTACACAGATCAAAGGGGGGTTGAACTTCGGCCGACCTCGACCGCATCGTAACCCGCGCACAAATCCATGCTTCCACGCCGGCGGACGGACGGAGTAGTCAGCACGGGTGCGGTGGTCAGCGATTACCGGCTGGCGTGATCAACCAGACCGGAAGACTCAGCCGCCGGTTCGCTCACGCCGGCCACTTCGAGCATCCGCCGCCGAAAGTCAGTGTGGCGCGGCACGCACACGATGCGACGTACGAAGGCCTCCCTGATCTATCGCCGCACGAAGAACCTGCGCGCGGCGCATCTGCTGCTCGGACACGCCAAGCTCGACTATCTCCCGCGCAGGACTATGTCCCGACACGTAGTGACGCCGCTTTTTAGACTCGGATGCGGGCGTGCGGACGGGACATAGCCGGCGTGATCACAGGCTGTTGAGAAACGCGAGGAGTTTGTCGTCCGGTCGGTAGCGCCCCGGCTTGCCGTTCGGAGGAACCACCGCATCGAGGACGCGCTGCTTCAACTCGAGGTCGGCATCCAAATACATCTGGGTTGTTTCAATCGACTCGTGGCCGAGCCATAGCGCAATCACGGATCGGTCGATTCCCTGCTGGAGCAGGTCCATCGCGGTGGTGTGTCGAAACACGTGGGGACTCACGCGTTTGGTGCCCAACGACGGGCAGGTGCGGGTCGCTGCCGCGACATGTTTGGCAACCAGGTAGTGCACACCGTGTGCACTCAAAGGACCGCCGCGGGCGTTTGGAAATATCGGCTGATCCGGTCGTCGGGGAGGTTCTTTGAGCCACGCCATCAGCACGGAGCGAGTGTTCTTGCTCAGCGGTGTGCACCGTTCCTTGCGCCCCTTGCCGGTTACGCGGACATGCGCGCCGGCTTCCAGGTGCAGATCCTCGCGACGCAGGCCAGTCAGTTCCGACAGACGTAGCCCGGTCTGTACGGCGAGCAGGATGAACGCGTGATCGCGTCGCCCCGACCAAGTTCGCTGATCGGGCGCTGCGAGTAGCGCATCGACCTCGGGTCGATTGAGGAACGGCACCAGCTTGCGCGCAAATCGCTTGCGCGGGATGACCAGCACGCGCTGGATGTGCGCCGCATGGGCGGGGTCCTCGAACGTCACGTAGCGGAAGAACGAGTGGATGGCGGTCAGGCGAAGGTTGCGGGTTCTCGGGGTAACCTTGCGGACCTGCTCCAACTCGTCGAGGAAATCGACCACGATGGATGCGTCGACGTCTTCGAGCGCGAGCGTACAGGGCGCCCGGTGAAGCCGTTTCTGCACGAACTTCAACAGGAGCCGAAACGTATCGCGGTAAGAGGCGATCGTATGGGCACTCACCCGCCGCTGCTGCATCAAGCGCTGGGTGAAGAATCGTTCCAGCAGAATCGGAAACGTTGGCGTGTTCATGTTGGCCCTCCCCAGCGGCGCTCGAGCCGCTGCATCGCGCGTGTCATCAGTTCGGGGGAGTTGCTCAGGTACCAATAGGTGCCGGCGACGTAGACGTGGCCGAGGTAGGTGGAAAGTTCCGGTAGTCGCCGCGCGGGATCCTCACCCGACTCGTACCAGTGGGTGAGGACTTGGACAGCGAATCGGTGCCGGAAGTCGTGCAGCCGAGGGCCGGTGTGACTTCCGGGCTTGCGGAGGCCGGTTTGCCGCGAGAGCGCATAAAAAGCGCGGCGAACGCGCCCGCCGTCCAGTCGCGTTCCGCGGTTGGACACGAACACGAAATCCGAACCTCGGGAACCGAGGAACCGTTGGCGCCGCTGCAGGTAATCCACCAGCACCGCGCCGGTCGTGGCATGCAGTGGCACGAGCCGCGAGCGCCCGAACTTGGCCGCCCGGATGGTGAGCATGTTGGCTTCGAGATCGACATCCGCGAGCTTCAGGTCGAGCGCCTCGGAGATGCGCATACCGGTGACACTGAGGAGGCCCAGAAGGCAATAAAAGACGCGGGGCCGCAGCGGTGTCGAGGGCCACGCCGTCGGCAGGCGCAACGCGGCAGCGAGCAGATCCCGCACTTCCTGCGCGCTATAGAGATACGGGTGGGCGCGGTGCGATCGGTACGGACACAGCTGCCATGGCGGTACCTCGGTCAGCGGTTCGGTGGCACTGCGATAGCGGGCGAAGCCGCGTATGAAACACAAGCGGCGGGCGCGCTCTGGTGGTTGCACGGTGGTCGCCTGCTGCACCCACTCCAGCGCGAGCCGGGTCGTGATGTGGGGTGCATGGTGCTGTTCCATGAACGCCACAAACCGCCCGAGCAAGGGTTCGGCTTCGTGGAACTTGAAGCCGAGGCTGCGACGCAGGCTGATGTACTCACGGAGAGCCTCACGCAGGGTGTTCATCGCGCATCTCCTGGCCACGGGAGGGCGAGCGAGCGCAAAGCACCGATATCCACACGGGCGTAGATCGAGGTGGTCTGCGGGCTTTGATGACGAAGTACTTCGCCGATCTCCGTCAACGAAGCCCCGTGTTGCAGCATGGTCACGGCCAGGGCATGCCGAAACTGGTGGGAACCGCGGTGTGGTGAGTCCACCCGAGCACGCCGCAATGCGCGGCGCACGATCGAGCCGACTGCGTCCGAACCGGCGAGCAAACCGCGAATGGGGGCTTGCGAGCGCAGGAACACGTGTCGATCGGAAGTTGCTGGTCGCCCCTTCCGGAGATAGGCGGCGATCGCCGTCCCGACTTCGGTCGGCAACGGCAAAAGTTGCTCGCGACCTCCCTTGCCTCGCACCCGGACATGGCCGCGGCGCCAGTCGAGATCGCTGAGTTGCAGGGCGATGATCTCGTGGGCGCGAAGGCCCAGACGCGCCAGAAGGAGCAGCACGGCGTGATCGCGCAGTCCGAGGGCAGTCCGGAGATCGCAACTGCCGATCGCAAGCCGCGCGTGTTCCGGCGCTATCGCCTTGGGCAAGGCAGGGGTCGTGCTCCAGGCCGCCACGGACGGCACGGCCACGGTGAGCGCAGCCGGCACCTCGCCGCGAAACTGCGCATAGCGCAGGAACGAGCGCAGGGCGTTCGTTACACACTTGAGCGCCGGCGCCTGCAGGCGCTGACCCTCACGTTGTACGAACGTGATCGCGTCGGCGGCGCGCAGGCCGTGCAGGTCGACGGCGCCCTGATCAAAGCGAGAGCGCAGAAACTGCCGGGCTACGTGACAGTAGCGTTCGATGGTCGCGGCTGCGAGGCCTTGTTGGTCTTGAAGATGCTGCGCGAAATGGGCGACGACGTTGTCAACCGCAGTAGCTGCGATGCACGCTGGTGGACATGCCTGCCGAGCGCGCAAGCATGCGAGCAGCTGGGTCACCGCATTCCGTTCGATCTGCCGAGTTGCGGCACGGACGTGTCGGTGTCGC
>JBOIBN010000120.1:0-5082 GCA_050739575.1 Gammaproteobacteria bacterium | reverse complement strand
ACTTGGACCACTGCATCAAGGACGGTGTGCTACATCCGGACGCCGAGCGGATTGTGAAGACCTGCAACTCGTACACCGAGTATTCGGTATCGGGCGACGGCCTGCACATTCTGCTGTTGGGCACCAAGAACACCGATGCCTGCGTCAAACCGGAGATGTCCTGGGGCGGTGAGTGCGCCGTCTGGGAAGCCGACCGATTTTTTGTCATGACCGGCCGTCCGTACGGAGAGTACCCGGCCATTCCGCAGTCGCGCCAGGCGGAACTCGACGAGGTGTGCGCTTTGGTCTGGCCACACCAGGTAGGCCCGACCCCGGACGTCCTCGCGCAGGTTCGAGATCTGAAGGCGCAAGGCCTCACCGTGCGGGAGATCGCCGAGAAAGTCCAGCGAAGCCCAGGCTCCATTTCGAACTACCTGAAGACCGCAGGCGTCCCAGCAGCGGATGCGGCCGCCGAAATTGAGGCGTCATACCCGACTGCGCCCGCTCAGGAAGATGGACCGGTTGAACAAAACATCCCAGACCGCCTAAACACGGCTGAAATTCCAGCCACCCATGAAGCGGCACCGCTTAAACAAACAGGCGGCACCGCTTAAACAAACAGGCGAACCGCTTAAACAAGAAGGCGGACCGGTTAAACAAACAGACGGACCGATTAAACAACGCGATGTTCAACCGGTCGGAATGGCGGTTGTTCAAGCGGTCGCGATGGAAATCGACCCCAAACAACCCATTGTTCAATCGGTCGGCATGAATGTTCACGCAGTCGCGATGGATGTTCACACAGTCGGCGTGGATGTTCAACCGGTCGCGATGCCGGTTCAGGTCCGGCCCGCACAGGTTGCGCCGCGCCCTATCCCCGTATTTACCGACGACGAAATCCTCGAAATCCTCAAAAAAACAGCGTTGCGGGAGGAATTCAAGGCGCTGTGGGAAGGGCAATGGAACGGCGAGGCGGGGCGTAAGAACTCCCTGAGTGAAGCCGATTATCACCTTTGCCGGCATCTGGCCTACTGCACGAAAGACGCAGCCCAAATTGACCGGCTGTACCGTCGCTCCGCGCTGATGCGGCCCAAGTGGGACGTCGGCCGGGCTGGGATTACTTATGGCGATTACACGATCAAAAAGGTCTTATCTCGCGTCACGGCGCAATACCGCGGGGGTCTGCACAAGGGGGCAGAGCATGTTCGTGCTGCCGTCGTGTTGGCGGCCGATTCGCCGGAAGCCAGTGCGCTCCTGGCCCGCAGCAAGGCGTTTGTCGTCGAATTGAAGGCGCAGCCCAACATCACGCGGCTGCCGGGTGCCATCACCGAATTCCTCTGGCAGCTACCTGACCTGTTCCTTGACGTGGTCAAGAAGGACCTTGCCGACTGCCTCAACGGATCATTCAAACCGTCCAGCTTCAACAAGGCGATCCACGAAGAGCGCGCCCGCCGGAAACAGCAGGCCGCAAAGGCCCGGGTGGCCGAACAGCAGCCCGCGGCCCAAGCGGCGCTCCGCAATCACCTGAGGGAGCGCTCCGTCAACGCGCAGGGCGACACCGTCGAATCGATCCGCGCCATTCCTATCGGCGAGATCCGCGACGTGCTGCTTAAGCACACCGGCGAATGGCCGCGTCGCGTCGAGACCCTGCTCTTCGTCGAGCAGGATAGCGTGATTCGCTACCTCGAAGGCCGCGACGAACTGTTCGCGTGGATTCAGGAACAGGTTCCACTTTATTGGTCTGCGGGTCAGGACAGCACCGGGCAGTCACTGACAACGAAGGCCGAGTTCGTTTCCCATTTGGAGGCCACCACCTTGAAATACGACGCCGTTGAAGATCTGCCGCACGAACCGCCGATGGACGGCCACTACTACGCCTGGAAACCGCCGGAAGGATACACGCCGACCGGTGAGTATTTCGAACGACTGCTCGCCTACTTCGACAACGCCGAGATGCCGGAAGACCGCGTGTTGACCAAGGCCGCGCTGATGACGCCGGCGTGGGGCGGCATGTCCGGCAAGCGGCCTGCCATCGTGATCATGGCGCCCGACCGGGGCTGCGGCAAATCGACGCTGGCCAACGTGATCGGCCACCTGTACGGTGGCCACATCGAGTTGAACCTGACCGAGACCGCCGAGGACAAACTGACCTCGCGACTGCTCACGCCCGGCTCCATGACCAAACGCGTTGTGCGAATCGACAACATCAAGAACTCCTACAACTCGGCGTTCATCGAGGGGCTTATCACCGCGCCGACGATCTCCGGCCACCGCATGTATCACGGCGATGCGTCGCGGCCCAACACGCTCACGTTCGTACTGACCGGCAACGCGCTGCGGCTCTCACAGGATATCGCCGAGCGCGCGTTCATCATCCGGCTGGAACGGCCGCAGTACCGCGCTGACTGGGAATCGGAGGTGATGAACTTCGTCAGCGAGCACCGCAATTTCATTCTGGTGGACATTCTGCACGCGCTCCGGCAGCCGCCCGTTACCCACACGTTGGCTGACCGCTACGCCGACTGGGTCCAGGACGTCCTGGCGCGCTGCGGCGGCAACACCGACGCTGTGATTCAGTTGAATCAAGCCCGCCGCGAAGATCATGACGACGACCGGGAGGAGGCCGGCACCATCATGGCCGCCATCGACGTGGTGGTGGCGCAAAAGCACGCCTTGTGGGTGCTGAACCAGCGCCAGCAGGGCGAATCGATGTGGGAGGCCGAAACGGAGGAATGGTATTTTATCTCCGCGACGGATATGACCGAGATGGTCCGCAAGGCGCTGAACGAGCCGCTGACGGCCAAAGCAGTCAACGGCAAACTGTCGGGCCACATCGAGGCCGGGCGATTGCCGCGCGTGACGGTCAAACGGACCAGCGCCTGCAAGGGCTACAACGTGCTGGCGCGCGCCGACGTGGGACTGGCCAATGCCGGGAGTGCCTGATATGCCGGGTCTGTATTATTAACTCATCGCGGATACGAGGACTTATTAATTAATAGTATGGGGGGGGTATAGAGGGGGGTAATAGGTGGGAACCGGCACATCAGGCACTACCGGCACGCGCCCTCGACCTCCAGCATCGAATGACCGAAAACTGGGCCGAAATGGCCCGCTCCCTTCCGGAAGCGCTTCCGAATCGTAGCGCTTCAATCCGGTAGCGGTCCATTTTCGCGGGTTAGGCGCTTACCACGATAGATCGACAAAGTTTTGCTTCAAGGCTCACGCAACCAGATTGAGTTCGGCGAACAGGTGCTGCATCTGCCGTTGTAGCGCCTCGTACAGCTGGGGCAACTTGCCGGGCATTTTGTTGCCCGATTTGAGCCGCCCCCGGTAGGTCAACAACGGTTTCAGGATCCGTTCGCGCAGAACATACAGGCCAGCAATCATTCGGATGCCATCTGGAGTCGTCTCGTAACTTCGGCCCCGAGGCCCCATTTTTTGTACCAGCCCCTTGCCCCGTAACTTTTTGAGGTCATACGCCGCATGTCGAGCCGCATAGGTCCATCCCGGACCCAGGATTGCATTCATTCTCTCCGCGAACACAGCCGCAGTAAATCCATGCGGACTGGCGGCCAGCTCGACGGCCGCTTGCATCACCGCGCGTATCCGCGGTTTGTTCACATCGATTCCGCCCACACGCGTCTTGCCAACCGTACTCGGTGCGGGCAAGACCTCCAACTCATCGTTGGTGATCCAGGCGGCGTCTACTCCATGCACAGCGGCCATGAACCGTTCCAGTATCTGTTGGAGCGATTCGACGGCTGCGCCGAACCGTTCCAATACCCGGCCTGTGCGGAGATCCTGCGCAGCATGAGCAACCGCTTCGATGCGCAGCACGTTCGCTCCCTTGGTGTACATCTTGGTGGCGAGATGTTTGAAGTTCAATTTGAAAACGGTCATGTCGTAAACGGGACGCTCGATCACTTTTTCGAAGCGCGTCAGCGTTCCCGGATTTTTCTTGGTATGCGCGCGTGGGCGCTGTTTGGCGCCGAAGATGGTCAACACGGTGGTGGCATTCAGCGCCGAACGCGTCCGTTCTATCGCTGCCGCAAAGATCTGATCCATCTCGTGGCCTCTGCGGAAAAGCAGGTTGCGGCTGAACTCCAATTGCAACATCGAGTAATCGTAGCGGAAATCGGAGCGGCGCTGCTCCTCGAAAGTCAGGGCAAAACAAACACAGCGGTACACCCAGCGTTCGGCCACCGCACGCAGTTCCGTCATGGCATCGGGCGACTTCAGGCGATCGGCCATCTGCGCCAACCGCTCCGGGTGACTGATGCGGGTGAAGCAGTTCCCTTCCTTGGTAAAAACCACCCCGGCACGCTGGGCGCGTCGCGCCACGTACTCGTGGCCATTCAGAATGATCATCGCCTTGAAGGGCGGCGCGCCGCACACGCGAATGACGATGTGGCCCCAATCGGCATCCATGATTTGGAACGCGTAATGGTTGACCCAAACTTTGTTTTTCTTGCGGCGCAGATGAAAGCCGCCTTTTTCAAATTGCAGCACTTCCCACACCACCGCGGGCGCACGTTTGGCAACCACCGCGAAGATGCCCGTGAACCCTGGATCGGTCGGAACGTGCTGGGCGGCCAGTTGATGACTGCGCTCGCCCGACGACGCTTTCACGTAAGGAATGTTGTGTTTTTTGCACCAGCCCTGGATCCGCCTGGCAAAGGCGCTGGCCATTCGCGTGAGCGCAGTATCGTTGAGATCTTGAGCAGAACCGTACAGCCGCTCCCACCAGCATCGAAAGCCGCCGCCCGAACCGGCCAAACGATAGTAGCCGTTCAGCACGATCCGATCGACTACGTCATAGCTGCCGACCAGCTCTTGCTGGTAGTGTTGGGTGAAAGGGTCTTGGGCCAGCATGGTTCGTTCCCTCCCGAAGTTCGCCTTATATATGATACGCCGCCTTCGCGTTCCCTTCGCCGACGGAGCCGCCCATCGCTCGCAACGTCTGGCGATGGACGGTGGAGTTGGGGAAGGGAACGCGCCCCCTTCGCCGAGGGTGGGTCCCGGAGCGTCAACGTATTAACAAAAACGGCGATGATGTGCAAACCGCCACTGCCGCGCAGCGGCCCGCGCGGCCGGGCGCAGTCC
>JBOIBN010000119.1:0-5087 GCA_050739575.1 Gammaproteobacteria bacterium | reverse complement strand
CATACGCAGCTACATCGACTTTTACAACACACGCAGATTACACTCAGCACTGAGCTACCATTCTCCAATCGAGTTCGAAGCCCAATGTGCGTAACCCGCAGTGTCCACTTTTCCGTAGGAACTCTCCTCTCCGCTGCGTTGCGAGTTCGACGCCTGTGAGCCGCAGCGTTAGATAACAGACGTGAGCCTCAAAGACTTCCCCGAGGGTGCTAGCTTCTTCGAATGGCTCATACCATTCGAGAACCATTGCGCTTCGACCAGTAACAAACGATTCCCCGAATTAGACGAATCTGCCGCAAAGTGTCGAGAGAATCTTGGAACCTTGCTGTCGCTACTCTATCGTGAATCTTGCTGCGCATATGGATGCAAAGGTAATAGCCATATCGGAGAAAGGATTGCCGGCCGAGTGGTTTCACACGCTGTGTGCTCTTACAAGCTACTGCTGACCGGCTACTACGACGAATCACTTAGTCTAACGCGAAGCATTGGCGAACTTGGAAACTTGCTTTGGTTGTTTGTTCATCGGCCTCGCGAGCGGGATCGTTGGCTGACTGCTGACAACCACACCCGCATTCGTGAGTACTCTCCTCTCAAGGTGAGGCTAAAACTCGAAGCAGAGAAGCTGCTCATACCGATTGATGAAGGGAAATACTCATCGCTTTGCGAGGTTGCAGTACACCCAACGCCTGGAGTTTCCCCACAGTCACATAATGCGAAAGGCATTCCCACACTTGGAGCAATGTATCAACGAGAAGGCTGCTTGGCGTGCCTAAACGAACTTGCAGCTGCAGTAGGATTTGGAGGTTCCGGTGTCCTGCCGATGTTGGATATTGGCGAGAGGCGTGAAAGGATTCTGAAAACGGCCGCAACTTTGCTGAGGTCCATTGGCAACGTAGATTTGCAAGCGGTGCGTAATAGTACTGAGCCGTCTAACTAATTGCTGCATGGACGTTCGACCCGTCACCCATTTTGCTGCCGCAAAATTGGCCGCTGCCTCAAACGCCCCTGGGCTCGGGCGTTAGATATCCCAAAGCTCGGTAGAGGGGACGGGGTTTCGCCGAATCATAGTCAGAACTCTTTTTCGTTTCCGTTAAGCCGTTCGGGACTGAAATTAATACGGGTGCCGGCGTCTGTTGCCACGGCGCGATCGTAAACATGCTGTGCGGTGGCGAGGTCTTCGACTGCTAATCCGACGGATTTGAACAGCGTGATGTCGTCGGCGCCTGTGCGGCCGATGACACGTTCGAGCACGAGATCGGCCAGCTCGCCGCGAATGTGATCTTCTCCTATGGCATTTTCCTGCAGCGGAATGCGCACGTCGTCCGCTTCGACGAGGGCGGTTTCCTTGCGATCTACGAACACGCGGCTGCGCACGACTGCGGCCGTGTCGAGTTCGCGGAACGGCGGCACGGACGCGCCGACGGCATTGATATGCGTTCCCGGCGCGAGCCATTCACCTTGCAGGATCGGTGCCTTGGCGCCGGTGACGGTGCAGATGAGGTTTGCGCCAGTGACCGCGTCGCAGGCGCTTGCCGTCGGCGTGACCGGAAGTCCGTAGCGCGCGGTCGCCGCTTCGGCGAGTCGGTGGGCACGATCGGCGTCGCGGCTCCAGACACGCACGCGACGTATGCGTCGAACGGTTTGCATGGCGGCGAGATGCTGATCGGCCTGAGTGCCGGCGCCGATGATCGCAAGATCGCCCGCATCGTCGCGCGCAAGTAATTGTGTCGCAAGCGCGCTGACTGCGGCGGTGCGGATGGCGGTAATCGTGCTCGCATCTATGATCGCCAGCAAACGGCCGTTGCCGGTTTCGAAGAGCAGCACCGCACCCTGATGCGATTCATAACGCGTTGCCGTATTGCCGGGGAAAACGCTGACGACCTTAGCGCCCAGCGCGGGCGGTTTGCCCAGCCAGGAAGGCATCAATCCGAGCACGCCGCGCCGATCCGGTTGTCGCATCACCTGCCGCTGCGGGAACATGGCTTCGCCCCGCCCCAGCGTCCGGAACATTTCCGCCATGACTTCCACGCAGTCGGCCATGGGCAACAGTTCGACGACTTCGCGATGTCCGATAACGGTGACTTGCATGTAACCTCCGGGAGATAGTCGGCGTCAGTACTCATTCTTTCGACGTCAAGACACTTGGGCTGCTGCGCTGCGCCCGGCCTCGCGGCCGGAGAAGAGACAGCCGCCCAGGAACGAACCTTCGAGCGATGCGTAGCCGTGCATGCTGGGGATACCTCAGGGCCAGAGCCTTTTTTCGCTCCTCGAAGGCGGCTCCGGCCCCAACTCCCGGAACCTATAGCATAGTATGATGAAGTTTGTGCTTCGGAGATGATGACATGAAACTCAAGGTAATCGTGCACGAAGCCGAGGAAGGCGGCTATTGGGCCGAAGTGCCCTCGATTTCCGGCTGCGTCACGCAAGGCGAGAACTTCGAGGAGCTTCTCGCCAATCTCTACGAGGCCGTCGAAGGCTGTCTCGCGGTCGACATCGAAAATGGCGAACCGCCTTCGAAAACCGATCGCGTGTTGGAGATCGCCGTGTGAAGGCAGCCAGCGGTAAGGAACTCGCGCACGCATTGCAGAAAAACGGCTGGACGTTAAAACGGGTACAAGGTAGCCACCACATCTTTTGCAAGCCGGGGCACACCGCGAGAATTTCGGTTCCCATACACGCAAACCGCCCGTTGAAAATTGGCCTGCAAAAACACCTCATGGATTTGGCGGGCTTGTCTGAACGCGACTTATAACTTCCGGATGCACCGCGTACCATCGTCATAACGCGGTCGGCGGCGGGTTTAATTCGGACGTTCACTTTTTCGGCGTCAGGACACTTCGGCCGCTGCGCTCCGTCCGGCCTGGCGGCCGGAGAAGAGGCAGCCACCCAGGAACGACCCTTCCAGCGATGCGTAGCCGTGCATGCCGCCGCCGCCGAAACCGGCTACTTCGCCCGCGGCGTAGAGGCCGGGAAACGGCTGGCCGTCGGCACGCAAGGCGCGGCCTTGTAAATCCGTGGCGAGTCCGCCCAATGATTTGCGCGTAAGGACGTGCAGGCGCACGGCGATCAGCGGGCCGTGAGCAGGATCGAGTATGCGGTGCGGTTTGGCGACGCGCACCAGGCGATCGCCGCGGTAGCGCCGCGCGTTGTGCATGGCCATGACCTGGCCGCCCTTGGCGAAAGCGTTGGAGAACTGGCCGTCGCGGGCTTCCACTTCGCGGCGGATGTGCGCGATGTCGAGCAGGTCGTTGCCGGCCAACGCGTTCATGGCCGCCACCAGTTCTTCCAGCGTGTTGCGCACGATGAAATCGCGGCCGTGCTGCTTGAATGCCTCCACCGGCGCTGGCGCCTGTTTGCCGAAGGCGCGGCCCAACACCTGAATCCAGTGCTTGCCGGTGAGGTCCGGATTCTGTTCCGAACCGGACAGCGCGAATTCGCGCCTGATGATCGTCTGGTCGAGGATGAACCAACTGGTGTCGTGACCGCTACGGCGCAGATGCGCGAGTGTGCCGAGCGTGTCGAAACCCGGCCACAGCGGCGTCGGCAATCGCTTGCCGGCGGCGTCGAACCATAGCGACGACGGTCCCGGCAGGATACGGATGCCGTGCTGCGGCCAGATCGGATTCCAGTTCTCGACGCCTTCCACGTAATGCCACATGCGGTCGACATGGATCGCCTGCGCGCCGGCCGCCTCGGCGATGCCGAGCATGCGGCCGTCGACGTGCGCGGGCACGCCGGTGAGCATGTGCGTCGGCGGTTCGCCCAGGCGCGAAGGCCAATGCTTGCGCACCAGCTCGTGATCGCCGCCGATGCCGCCGCTGGTGACGATGACCGCCTGTGCGCGCAGTTCGAAATCGCCGACCACGCTGCGCGAACTGGGACGGCCGCGCTCCATCGGATCGTCCGCGAGTCGCGCGCCATGCACACCGGCGACCACGCCGTTTGCGATCAGCAGACCATCGACGCGATGACGGAATGCAAAACGCAACCGACCCGCGGCTTCGGCTTCGCGTGCGCGACGAATGAAGGGTTTCAGTACGCCCGGTCCGGTACCCCACGTCACGTGGAAACGCGGCACAGAATTGCCCGGCCCGGTGGCGACGGCACCGCCGCGCTCGGCCCAACCCACCACCGGAAACCAGCGCATGCCCATCGCATGCAGCCAGGCGCGTTTCTCTCCGGCGGCGAAGTCGACGTAATGCTCGGCCCACTGGCGCGGCCAATGATCCTCGGCGCGATCGAAGCGCGCCGTATGTAGCCAGTCCGACCACGCGAGATCGCGCGAATCGTGCACGCCCATGCGCCGCTGTTCCGGCGAATTGACGAAGAACAGGCCGCCGAACGACCAGAATGCCTGACCGCCCAGACTTTGTTCGGGCTCCTGATCCAGCACCAGCACGCGTTTGCCGGCATCCGTCAGTTCGGTGGCGGCCACCAGACCGGCGAGACCGGCGCCGACCACGATTACATCACTGGAATCCGCCATGACTCATGTTTCCCGATGACCCTCGTTCGTTTCTGCGCACAAAACTTTGCAACCAGAATTTGAATAACGAACCAACTACCCGCATCGCCTTCGTCATGCGAGCGCCACCTGAGCACGCGGTACATTCCCGGCCGTGGCGATTTCGCTGGATCACGGCTCGCGAGTTTCGCCTTCGGTCTCGGCGCCCACCAATATCTGATAAAGCGGAACGTTGATGTAATAGTTGCTCCGGCCGACCTTACGCTTGTCGAGAAATCCCCCTTGAGCCAAGGCCTCCAGATATTTGGTCGCCGTGAGACGCGAGACGCCTAAATCCTCCTGGATAAATCCTATCTTCGTATAAGGGTGGCTGAATAAGTTGTTGATTAAATCCTGGCTGTAGAATTTGTACTGCGCGCGAATACGCTGTTTGCTGGACAGCAGAAGTTTCCCGATCTTGTGAATCGTGCCAATAGTCTCGCGAGCCGTTTGCTCGACGGCTGTAAGCATATACAGCACCCATTCTTCCCACGCCCCGCGCTCACGCACTGTCTGCAGCAGGCGATAGTACTCGATCTTTGTCCGCACAATATGACGGCTGAGATAAAGCACCGGTATATCG
>JBOIBN010000118.1:0-5092 GCA_050739575.1 Gammaproteobacteria bacterium | reverse complement strand
GAGATTGGGGACGCGTCCGAGACGATTGATCAGCTCGTCGGTAAGGCCGTCGCTCAAATGCTGTACGGTTGGATCCTGATTCATGTTGAGGAAAGGCAGCACCGCAAGCGTCGCCTGGCCATTGGCCGGTCCCGCGGATGCTTTCAAGGCAGCGGCTTCGTGGCTGCGGATCGTGGGAAGCAGCAACCCTATGATCACTGCGAGCACGGCGAGCGCGAGGATGCCAACAGCCACGCGCGAAAGGTACCGCGATCGCCGGGGCACCACCATGGTCTGCGAGTCGAATTCCTCGTATGGAGTTTCGGCGGCAACGGAAGCCCGCTTCGCCTGCGCTGCGGCCAATGCGGTTTCCGCCTCCCACAACTGCGCGGTCAGCACGCCCACTGCATCGGCCAGGCGTCGGCGGTAGGTACTCCAGCTCATGTTCAACGCATCGGCCACGGCCTGCTGGCTGCGCATCGGTTTGAGGAAGGTGAGTTCCAGCACACGCTTGAGTACGCCGAGTTCCGGTGTATCGCTCAGGCATTCGAACTGGCGGCGGAGCATCTCCTTGAGCGCCTGCGTCGGCACTACCGATGCGGCGTCGGCTGGCGGCGCCATGGCGGCGAACAGGCGAGATCGCAGGAGAGGATTCTCGCGTAAGCGGTCAACTCGATGATAGTGACGCAAGGCCTCGCGAACCGCTGCAGCGAACTCGGTTTCACTAAGGGGCGGGGCGGACGGCGAGGATGCCGGATTATGATCGTTCAACGGACTACCCTCGCGTTCGCGTCGCAACGCTTGCGGGCGCTGTCGTCTCCGGCATGAGGCGCTGATCCTGCCGATGCATCCCTGCCATCACGGTTCGGCATCCTCACTTTCAGTTTCCAATAATAAACCAGCAGGCCTCGTCTGTGTCCTGACGTATTCAGCGTTGATTTCAAAGTCCGGCCCCACGATCGCCGGTTCAGGCCCGAACAAATCCCGTTCCGGCAAATCGGATCGCATTCGCTCTTGTATATTTATCCCGTCAAATGAACCCTGTCGGTACGGCCGTCGAGCGACGAGTCGGCGGTCTTGCCCGCGATCGGCAGCCGGCTTGTTACCCCTCGTCCTTGATGAAACGAGTCAGAGGACGAACACCGCGCAACCTTGCGCGGTGTCCATCCTCATGAAGCCCAATCCCCGGAATGAGGAGAGGCGGCCTTCAGCCGCCGCTGCCGGGTGCCGGCGCCGAGCAGTCACCGACGCGCTTGGACGTGTAGGTGCTCGTCATCTGCATGGGATGGCCCTGCATGGTGCCCGTCATGGTCATCGTGCCGTGATTGGCGTCACGCGAATCGAGAATCGTGGAGCCGTTCATCGTCATGTCGCCATCCTTGCCGGTACATTTCATGGTGTAGGTCATCGTGTTCCCGGACATGTGGTAATCCGGCGTACTGCAAGACATATCCGCCGTGTTCTGCGGCGGGGGCATGCCCTTGTACTTGTCGAGTTCGGCCTTGGTGATGCAGTGTTTAACGCTGTGTCCACCGAGCTGCATGGGTACGCCCGTCATCTGCATCTGGAC
Source organism: Gammaproteobacteria bacterium (assembly GCA_050739575.1). Lineage (GTDB taxonomy): Bacteria > Pseudomonadota > Gammaproteobacteria > JAKDMP01 > JAKDMP01 > JBOIBN01. Next base: position 3,543 of record JBOIBN010000118.1, on the reverse strand, counting down.
CGTCGTCTCCCACAGACCCGGGTCTATCGCCTTCGAAATGTCCGGGGCCGAACCCGAAGCCACTGCCGCGAACGGCACGGCGGCGAAAGAAAGTATCGCCAGTGTCGTCTTGAGTTTCATGTAGTGCCTCCTTGGCAAACAGTTGAAAAAGTCATTGAAGACCCGGCCGATCGTCACGCCGACGGCGAACCCGCATTGCGCTCTCAGCCCTAGTACAGTATGCGGCCACCGCCGAAGGCGATCGCGCTCGCAATGATCACGATCAGGATGTAGATAATGATCGCGGCGACGATAATAACAATCATGCACGGCAGCGCGCGCTCGCGCGGCACCTTCATCAGCGCGGGCACCCCGAGATAGAGCAGGTACAAGCCATAGAGGCCGATGAGCCCCCCGATGAAGGCGATAACGGGAAAGAGGTTAAAGATACCGCCGAGCCAGGCGGGGATGGAGGAATAAACCGCCACCTTGAAAGCCTGCTGGGTGTTCTTCTCGCCGCCGAAATTCGGCGACACATAGTCAATGATCAGCCCCAGCACGTACACCGCACCCAGCGCCAGAATATAGGCGATGATGGCGTAGAGCAACGCCCGACCGAAGGGCGTGTGGTAATAAAGTATCCCATAGGATCTTCCGACGGCCCACAGGCCGATCAGGCTGGCCACTGGCCCGATGGCAGCCAGCGGGAGCACGTAGCGGGGATAGAGTACGGCCGGAGGGGTGTTCTCTACGGCGATAACCTCCCATTCTTCGCGCGGTTTGACGAGAATATTTTGAATCCGGGCAACGAAACCTCTGCTTCCGGCCGAGACCGGACTGGCTTCGATTGGCATGGCGATCTCCCTGTGTGGTGTGCCGATTCGAGGCGGATAACATCCGCCGTGGTATCGAATCACAAATCGTTCCTTAAAGCAAGCTTTTTCACCTATCCTGGTTTGTTTTGCTCTTGGTGCTTCCCGGGCGCCCCGATGGCCATAGCGCGCCGGAAGCCGGGTGAGTTCCCGAATGACGATCGGCAGGGACATCCGCGCAAAAGTTCGACGGAAAGGGCCCCTTCGCCGCTGCGCCTATCGGGTTATCCCGTAAACTGATTTCGAGCCTGCCCGTATTGAAACATGGAAATCAGCGGCGAATATCTGTTGCATTCGACGCCGGAAACGGTCTGGGCGGCACTGCATGACGCGGCGCTGCTCGAGCGCTGCGTGCCCGGCTGCGAAAGTGTGAGCTGGCTCGATGCAACCACCGTGGAAGCCGGCCTTGTGCTGCGCCTGGGCGCTGCGAAACGCCGCTACCGTGGACGGGTGCGGATTGCCGACAGCCGGCCGTACGAAAGCTACACCCTGCTTTTCGGCGAGTCCGAACAGGGCAGTTCGGTATCCGCCCGCATCGCACTGTTGCCGCGCGCGGACGCGACGGCGGTATGTTACGCGGTGGCGGCGCAGCTCGACGGCTATCTTGCCCAACTCGGAGCGCCCGTCGCCGTCGCGATCGCGCGCCGATTAGCCAAACGCTTCTTCAAGGCTTGCGATGCGGAGCTGACTAGCGATTCCCGGGGCAACAGGAAAAAGACAGAGTCATCCCTGTCCTGAATGCGCTCAAGAGACTGCACGTCGCTGTAAAATCAATCCACGGTTCGGCCGGAGTACATCCATGCGCACCATTGGTTTACCGGCGGCGCTCGCTCTGGCCACGATCATGGGTAGCGCGTCGGCCGCAAGCTCCGGCGGCGCCGCGCTTTATAACAACGGTGTCGGAAGCCGGGTGCCGTCCTGCGCGAGCTGCCACGGCCCCGACGGCGCCGGGCTGGGAGCCATTCCGCGATTGGCCGGCCTGCCGGCGCCCTATCTGATTGCGCAACTCCAGGCGTTTCGCAGCGGCAAACGCAAGGGGCCGATGACAGCCATCGCAAAAAACATGACGGACAGCGAGATTGCATCCGTTGCCCAATGGCTCGCCACGCGTCCGCTGAGCCAACCGCCGCCGGTCTCCACGGCCGCGGATTCCGACCTTGTCGCTGGCGAGGCGCTCGTCACGCTCGGCGACTGGAGCAAAGATATACCCGCGTGCAGCGATTGTCACGGTCCGCGGCTCGAAGGCGGCGGCCCCCTGATCCCGCGTCTTGCGGGGCACAGCGCAGCCTATCTGGAACATGCCTTGAAAACGTTTGCGTCCGGCGAGCGTCCGCCCGGGCCGCTCGGCCTCATGGGAAAAATTGCCGCCCGCATGAGCACTACGCAGATCAAGGCGGCCGCCGCCTTTATCGGCGCGCAAAAACCCTGGCCACCGGAAATCCCGAGGCCCGTAACTCCGCGCGCGTGGCCGGTCAGGCCACAGAATCCCGAACATTTCACGCCGCCGCCCGAGGACGCAATGCCGAACAGCGGTGGACTCGCGCAGGCGATCGTGCTCGGTGAGGAGATCTTCGACGATACGCCGACCTATGCGGGCGAATACACAGCCAACGCGCTGTCCTGCCGCAACTGCCACCTCGAACGCGGACGTCTCGCGAGTTCCTCGCCGATGTGGGCCGTGCCGCCCGCCTATCCGCTTTACCGGGCCAAAAACGGCAAGGTCAACACACTCGCCATGCGCCTGCAGGGCTGCTTCCGTTACAGCCAGAACGGCAAGGCGCCACCCGCCGACGGATCCGTCATGATCGCGCTCGAAAGCTACCTCGACTGGCTGGCGACGGGGCTGCCGATCGGGAGCAATCCTTCCGCACGCGGCTATCCGAAAATCGCCGCACCCGAACGCACACCGGATCGCAAGCGCGGCGCGGCGGTGTACGTCGCCCACTGCAGCTTATGTCATGGCGATATGGGGCAGGGACGCCATGTTGCCGATGCCCTGGTGTTTCCGCCGCTGTGGGGACCGCAGTCCTTCAACTGGGGCGCGGGCATGCACGAATTGGGGAAGGCCGCCGCCTTCATTCACGCCAACATGCCGCTCGGTCTCGGCGGCACGTTAAGTGTGCAGCAGGCCTGGGACGTCGCCGCGTGGATGGACAGCCAACCCCGGCCGCAGGATCCTCGCTACACGGAGAGCGTCGAGAAGACCCGCAAGCTCTACCACGCCGATCCGCGCTTCGATTATTACGGCCGGACGATAGACGGACTCACTCTCGGTGCGCCGGGGACGCTTGCCGCCTGGATAAAAACCCATCCCGACGAAAAGCCGGACGAACCCTGAGCAAGGTCCGCAAGCCACAAGAGATTTCTACCGGATTAGCCGGACGCTCGCATGCCGGTATGAATCGGGTCTTGCCGCAATTGGAACGGAAAGACTAACCTTTACGGCATGAAAGCCGAACCGAACAACATTTCATGAGCGCGCATCACGACGCTCATATTCAAACTCGCCTGCGCGGGGCGTTCGCAATCGGTATCGTGCTTAACATCGTGATCGTGGTCGCCGAAGGTCTGGCGGGCTATTTCAGCAATTCGATGGCGCTCGTTGCCGATGCCGGTCATAATCTGACCGACATCCTGAGTCTGGTGCTTGCGGGAGGAGCCCTGTGGTTTGCCCAACGGCCGACGAGTACCC
>JBOIBN010000117.1:0-5112 GCA_050739575.1 Gammaproteobacteria bacterium | reverse complement strand
AACGGAGCCTGGGCGCAGAGCGGCATGTTTACCCTGCTCGATCTTCCGGTACGCGAACTTGCGGGCAAGACGCTCGCCGTCGTGGGCTACGGTACGCTCGGGCGCGCCGTCGCGGCGCGTGCCAAGACCTTCGGCATGCGCGTGGCGATTGGCGAGCGCCCGGGAGCGCCGCCACGCGCGGGGCGTGTCCTCTTCGAAGAAGCCCTGGCAATGGCGGACGTGATCTCCCTGCATCTCCCTCTCACCGATGGGACGCGGCAAATGATCAACACGCAAACGCTCGCACTCATGAAACCCGATGCAGTGCTCATCAACACCGCTCGCGGCGGGCTGGTGGACGAAGCCGCGCTAGCCGCCGCGCTCGCCGCACGGCGGCTAGGCGGCGCAGGACTCGATGTCCTCTCCCGCGAGCCGCCGCCGCGCGATCACCCGTTGCTCGACCCGGCGCTTCCGAATTGCATCGTCACCCCGCACATTGCCTGGGCGGCGCGCGAGGCACGGCAACGCGCGATCCATGAAATCGGCGCCAACCTCGCCGCCTTTCTCGCCGGGGAATTGCGCAACCGTGTGGTATAAGCTAGAGTCCGTGACCGGTCATTCGTGAACGAGGATCGCATGGAAAAACTGTGGCTGAAAAACTATCCCGAAGGCGTTCCGCAAAACATTGATCTCGACCGCTACTCCTCGCTCGCGGCACTCATGGAAGAAGTCTTCGAGCGCTATCCGGACGGGCCCGCCTTCTCCAATTTCGGCCATGCGCTCTCCTATCGCGAACTCGAACGCGAGAGTGCCGCCTTCGGCGCCTTCCTGCGTTCGGAACTCGGTCTTCCGACGGGCGAACGCATTGCGCTCGTCATGCCCAATGTCCTGCAATATCCGGTCGCACTATGCGGGACGCTCCGCGCCGGCCTCGTGGCGGTCAACTTCAACCCGCTCTACACCCACCACGAGATGCAGCATCAATTGAAGGATTCGGGCGCACGGGTCGCAATCGTACTCGAGAACTTTGCTCATACTCTGGAGCAGTCGCTCGCCGGAACCGGCGTCGAACACGTCATCGTCACCCGCATCGGCGATCTCATTCCCGGACTCAAGGGTCGCATCCTCGACTTCGGCAATAAATACATCAAGCGCAACGTTCCGGCGTGGAAAATCGCCGATGCGCGCAACTTTCACGACTGCCTGGCGCGCGGGCGGAAGCTCGAACTGCCCGCCGTCGAACTCGATCATGCGAGCCTCGCCTTTCTCCAGTACACCGGCGGCACCACCGGCGTGGCCAAAGGTGCGGAACTCACGCACGGCAACATGATCGCCAACACCTTGCAACTATCTGCCTGGGTGGGCGCTCTGTTCGATTTGGGCGAGGAAAAAATGATTACGGCGCTGCCGCTCTATCATATTTTCGCGCTTACCGTGAACGCCCTGCTCATGATGCACTTCGGTGGCGAAAACATCCTCATCACCAATCCGCGCGACATTCCGGGATTTGTGAAAACCCTCGGCAAGACGCGGTGGAGCGCGATCAGCGGGGTGAACACCCTGTTCAACGCACTGCTCAACAACGAGAATTTCGCCAAACTCGACTTCTCGCGCGTCAAGTTCTCAATCGGCGGCGGCATGGCCGTGCAGCGCGCCGTCGCCGAGCGCTGGAAGAAACTAACCGGCATCCCGCTCATCGAAGGCTACGGTCTCACCGAAGCCTCTCCGGTCGTAACCGCGAATCCGCTCACCATCAAGGACTACAGCAGCTCGATCGGATTGCCGCTGCCCTCGACCGACGTCTCCATCCGCGATGACGACGGTGCCGAAGTGCCCCTCGGCGAGGCGGGAGAACTCTGCGTGCGCGGCCCGCAGGTCATGCGCGGCTACTGGAACCGCCCCGACGAAACTGCCAAGGTAATGACCGAAGACGGCTTCCTGCGCACAGGGGACATTGCGCGCATCGACGAAAAGGGCTCCCTCTACATCGTGGACCGCAAGAAGGACATGATCGTCGTCTCCGGCTTCAATGTTTATCCGAACGAAGTGGAAGATGCACTTGCACTCATGCCGGGCATCGCCGAGGTCGCCATCGTCGGCGTTCCCGACGAACACTCCAACGAGGTCGTCAAGGCGTTCGTCGTGCGCAAAAACCCCGCCCTCACCGCCGAAGACATCATCGCCTACGCACATGAAAACCTTACCGGCTACAAGGTACCGAAACACGTGGAGTTCCGGAAAGAGTTGCCGAAGTCCAACGTCGGCAAGATCCTCCGCCGCGCGCTCCGCGACGAAGTACCTTCCGGTCCGGATCGCCGCAAACTTCGAAAGTAAACGATCATGAAACCTCTGCCGGTGACGGCCGCAGCAACGATTACCCTTGCAATTGCATTGGCAGCCTTGAGCGGATGCGCCGGAGTGCCGCTTTCGACGATGTGGCACTTCCGCGACTTCGGACCTCGAAATCTCGTCGAAACCGACCCGGCTCAGGTGAAGGCGGCGTTACGAACCTGGTCCGGCATGGATCTGAACGGCGGCGCACCGAAGCTGAAGATCACGTTCCAACTTAAAGGCGAGCCATCACGGCCGTACGAAATGCCGATGTCTTTGCTCGCAGGCAACGCCGCGACGACGCAATTACCGGACCCGGGCAAGGGATTTGAATGGTACGTGTTTGCCCTCAGCCCGGCGGGAGTAAAGTCCTTCCGCAACATGCAGCACATGCTCAAGGATCACATGGACGCTTCCGGCAAGACCAAACCACACGGAACGCTTGCTGTATTCATCAGTACCGATAAAATGCAGATGAGTACGGCCGTGAAGGGACACATACAGAACGAGGAGGCGGTGCCCGTACAGCTTCGCCTTGAACTTTCACCCGCAGAAGGCTATTACACGATGTACACGGGCAAGATCCCTGTGAAGCCACAAGCGGCCGCCACGGCGGCAAGCGGCATCTAAACGTTTTGTTTAAGCAGACGACGCATCAACCCTGACCGGTTCCGAACAATCACCGGGAGCTGCGATGCACCTCGTCCACCAAGGCGGCGACCCGTTCGGGCGCTACCTCGGGCGCAACGCCGTGGCCGAGATTGAACACATGGCCCGATCCCGGACCGTAATCGGCGATTACCGCACGCACTGCCTCGCGTAACTCTGCCTCTGGCGCCAAAAGTGCCGCCGGATCGAGGTTGCCCTGAAGCGCCACTCGCCCACCGGTTGCCTGCCGCGCCGCGGCGAGGCTCGTCGTCCAATCCACGCCGAGCGCCTCGGCGCCGAGATCGGCAAGCTCGACCAGGTGCTGACCCGCACCGCGCGCAAAAATGATCAACGGCCGCGTGCCTGCATCCGGATCGCTCTTCAGCCCGGCGACAATTTCGGCAAGCGGCGCGAGCACGTGACGGCGAAAGCCCTCCGGCGCAAGTAATCCCGCCCAGCTTTCGAACAGCATCAGGACATCCGCCCCGGCGCGAGCCTGGGCCGCAAGATAGGCCACCGTCGCCGGCACGAGCCGCTCCGCGAGCGCCTCCACCAGTTCTGGTGCGGCGTGGGTCGCGGCGCGCGCACGCGGAAATTCGCGCGCGCCGCTGCCGCCTTCGAGCATGTAGGCGGCCAGCGTCCACGGACCGCCGGCAAAGCCGATCAGCGGCACGCGTCCGGCGAGTTCGCGAGATGCCGCCTTGAGTGTCGCAAGCACATAGGCAAGATCGGTTTCCGGATCCGGCACGGGCAGAGCCCGCGCCTCGGCGATGCGCTCGATCGGCGCGCGGAAACGCGGGCCCTCGCCTGCCGCGAATTCGAGTCCCAGCCCCATCGCATCGGGAATCGTGAGAATGTCGGCGAACACGATCGCAGCATCGAGATCGAAGCGGCGCAGCGGTTGTAATGTCACCTCGCAGGCGAGTTCCGGATTCTTGAGCAGTGCGAGAAAACTCCCGGCCCGTTCGCGCAACTCGCGATACTCGGGGAGATAACGTCCGGCTTGGCGCATTAACCAAACCGGGCGGCGCGCCACCGGCTCGCGGTGCAGTGCGCGGATGAAATCGTGATCGGCGTTCACGTTGCGAGCGCGGCGGCAATTTTGGCGACGATGGCCTCGGCTGCGGCGCCGGGATCGTCGGCGTCGCGGATCGGCCGGCCGACGACGAGATAATCCGCGCCGGCACGAATCGCTTGCGCCGGACTCATGACGCGCTTCTGGTCGTCTTCGGCGCGATTGGCTACGGGGCGGATACCCGGCGTCACAACCAGCAGACGCGAACCAAGTTCGGCGCGCAGCATTCGCGTCTCACGGCCCGAGGCGATCACCCCATCCAATCCCGCTTCCAAGGCACGGCGCGCGCGCGAAGCGACCAGGGTCTGCACGTCGCACTCGAAACCGAGATCGGCAAGATCGCCCTCGTCGAGACTGGTGAGCGCCGTCACCGCAAGCACCCGGCTCGCGCCCTTGGCTGCGGCGGCAGCCTCCATCATGGCCTGGTTGCCGTGCACGGTAAGAAAGTCCACCTTGAGTTCCACGAGCCGCGCGACTGCCCGCGCCACCGTGGCGGGCACATCGAAGAGCTTCAGATCCACAAACACCCGCTTGCCTGCGCCCTTGAGCCTTCGTACCAAGCCTGCGGCATCACCCGCGGTAAAAAGCTCGAGTCCGAGTTTGTAGAACACCACGGTGTCGCCCAATCTCTCCACGAATCGTTCGGCCTCGGAAATCGCGGGCAGGTCGAGCGCGAAGATCAGCCGTTCACGAGCGTCGGGTTTCGTCATCGCGGCAATCCTGGGAGTGCGTGGGAAATTTTACCCGCCGCGCGCGGCGCATAAGATAAAGAGATAACATAGGATAAAGAGGACGCTACCCTTATTCATCGCGCTGCGTCGGTCGACCCTGTGGCCGATATTGTAAAGTACGCCCAGCCACCTTCTCCAGCTTGCGGACAAACTTCTCAGACCCACAGGGTAAGCCCTTCTCCACATTGCGCCGCAGTAGCTCCAATGCCTGCGGTTCGTCGCCTTCCGCCGGTAATCCCCCCCGAAAGTAGCGGTATTCAGAAGTAGAATTTTCTCTTATTGGAGCGAGGAGGTTCTACGTGAAGAAGTTTCGATTCAGCGACAGTCAGATCATGGGCATTTTGAAGC
>JBOIBN010000116.1:0-5144 GCA_050739575.1 Gammaproteobacteria bacterium | reverse complement strand
CGCACATCGCGGAGGCACCGATGAACAGGCTCGACGACCCCGGCGTCGGCTTGCGCAACAACGGCCGGCGCGATCTGACCTACGCGGATCTCAAGAGCCTCGATGCACATCCCGACCCGGCGCCCGAGCGCACCATCGTGCTGCACCTCACCGGCAACATGGAGCGCTACATGTGGTCGTTCAACGGCAAGAAGTACGCCGATTCGGTGCCGCTCAAGCTGCACTACGGCGAGCGCGTGCGCATCGTGTTGATCAATGACACCATGATGAATCACCCGATCCATCTGCACGGCATGTTCATGGAGCTGCAGAACGGCCATGGCGTGCACAATCCGCTCCTGCATACCGTCAACGTGCAGCCCGGCGAACGCCTGAGCCTGCTCGTGACGGCGGATGCGCCCGGCGGCTGGGCGCTGCACTGCCATTTGCTCTATCACATGGAAGCGGGTATGTTCCGCGAAGTTCAGGTCGCGCCGCCGCCCGGCTCCTCGGGCGTCGCGATCTATTCGACGCCCGCCTTCGCCGATCGTCACGGCCACACGGCCGGCGACCCGCCACCGGCGCATGAACAGGCGACCATCGCCGATACGAGAACGTATTTTCAAGTGCTGCTCGACCAGCTCGAGTACCAGTCCGGTGTCGGCGACAGCCCCGATGCCGGCGCCTGGGATGCGCAGGCCTGGTTCGGCGGCGATTACCAAAAGCTGTGGTTCAAGACCGAAGGGACACGCAGCGGCGGGCATACCGAAGATGCCGATATCAGTGCCTTCTACGACCGCCCCTTCAGCGGCTTCTTCGACTTCCAGGCCGGTATACGCCACGACTTCGGCGGCGGGCCGGCGCGCAACTGGGCGGCCTTCGGCATTCAGGGTCTTGCGCGGTATTTCTTCGACCTCGAACTTACCGGCTATGTCGGCCCCGGCGGGCGCACGGCCGCCCGCGCCAAGCTGCGCTACGAATGGCTCTTCACCCAGCGCTTGATTCTCGAACCCGAACTGGAAGCCAATCTCTACGGGCAAGCCGATGCCGCGCGCGGCATCGGCAGCGGCCTGTCCGATGCCTCGCTCGGGCTCAGGCTGCGTTACGAGTTCAGCCGCAAGTTCGCGCCCTACGTGGGCTTGGAGTACACTCGCACTTTCGGGCACACCAGCGACTACCGGCGCGCCGAGGACAGGCGCGCGAGCGATACCGTGTTCGTTATCGGCCTGCGCGCCTGGTTCGACTGACCCGGCTGGCGACAGGCGGTGGATCGAGAAAATCCGCTCCCGGCCTGCGCTGTTGCAGGCCGGGACGGCCAACGACGAAAGAAAGCGATCGACCCCCATCGGAACCAATACCCGATCGAAGGCTCTCAAATGACACAGCACGCCACCATGAAACACAGGAGATAGACGTATGAAAACCGTTATTTCGACTTTTGCGGCAGCCGTTCTGATTCTGGCACCGGCCGCGTGGACGGCGGCAAACGCTCAAGGAATGGGCGAACCGCAGGCCAAGGGCTCGATACACTCGGAGACGAGCGCCTGGGGCCATCCTGGCAAGGCAAGCGCCGTGGATCGCACGATCCACATCAAGGCCGAGGACAGCATGCGCTTCGTGCCCGCGAAGCTGACCGTCAAGGCCGGCGAGACCGTCAAGTTCGTGATCACCAACGTGGGCAAGCTCAAGCACGAGCTCGTGCTCGGCCCGAAGTCCGAACAGCGCGAACACGAAAAGGAAATGCAGGAGATGATGCACTCGAGCAAGATGGGCATGATGCATTCGGGGAAAATGCAGGAGATGCACTCCGGGAAAATGAATATGATGCATTCGGACCCGAACGAAGTTACGCTTCCGCCGGGCAAGACCCAAACGCTGATCTGGACCTTCACAAAGCCCGGCACCTACCAGTACGCCTGCCACGAGCCCGGCCATTACGCCGCCGGCATGTATGGCACCCTCACGGTAACAAGCGCGCACTGAGCGCCCGCAACCGAGAATTCGGTCACATCCTCTTCGAAATACCGGCATCCCGTTCAAGAACCAGTGGGTCAGTTTCGGTTATGGTGATGGTTGATGCGCAACCATCATGCCGCCTCTCGTTGCAGGTAATTTTTGGTGACAGCCTTCGTGTAACGTAGGGAAGGCAACATTCGCGTCGAGTTCAGGATGAAGACCAATTCCGAGCTGACGTGGATGAATGCTGCGAGCAGCGGATCGATAAAGCCGAAACCGGCAAGCACAATGCCGACGCTGTCCACCGCCAGGGTGCCGATGAAATTCTGGAAGATGATCGAGCGTGTGCGGCGTGCGATGCGCAAGGTCTCGACGAAACGCGCGAGGTCGTTACCGAGCAAAACGATGTCCGCGCTTTCGCGGGCCACGTCGGTGCCCGAACCCATCGCCACACCGACGCTGGCGCGCGCCAACGCCGGGGCATCATTAATGCCGTCGCCGACCATCGCCACGCGAAGCCCGGCATCCACCAGCGCCTGGATGTGCGTGAGCTTGGCCTCCGGCAACAACTCGGCATGAACTTCGGCGACGCCGAGTTCGCGCGCCACAGCCGCCGCCACGGCAGGCGCATCGCCGGTCAATAACACCGTTCGGATGCCGAGCGCACCGAGTTCGGTGACCGCTTGTCCGGCTTCGCGGCGGACCGTATCCGCGATGAAAATGCGACCGAGAAACCTGTCGTCGGCTGAGACCAGCACTTCGGTGGCCGCGTCTGTCGCTGCATTCGACGAGCGCGGCACTTCAATTCCCTGCGCGGAAAGCAGCGCCCGGTTACCGACCGCGATCCGTTCGCCATCACTCATGGCGACGATGCCGCGGCCGGGCGTATAGTCGAACCGATCGGGCATTCGCGCAGCGACGCCGATCGCGTCGGCGCGCGCCACGATCGCCGCGCCCAATGCATGTTCTGATCGCCGCTCGGCGATCGCCGCCGCCTCGATCAATTCGTTTTCGGTGACGCCCTGCGCCGGCAACACAGCTTGCACTTGCGGGCGCCCGTAAGTCAAGGTGCCGGTCTTGTCGAACACCACGGTATCGACCGCGGACAGGGTTTCCAGATGAGCCCCGCCCTTGACGACTGCGCCGGCACGTGCGCAGCGACCGATCGCGCCGAGTATCGCAAGCGGCGTGCCGGCTGCGATGCCGCAAGCGCCGGCGACAATGATCACCGCAATGGTTGCAACGGGATTACGGGTAAGGAGAAACGTGATAATGGCCGCCGCCAACGCGAAATACACCAGATAGCCCGCCAGCCGATCGGCCAGCCGTTGCACCGGCGCACGCGAATGCTCGGCGCGCTCGACCGCCTCGATGATCTGCCCGTAGCTAGTGTCCCCTCCCAGGCGATCGGCGCGGATTTCCAATGCCCCCGATTGATTGAACGTGCCCGCATAGACCGCCGCGCCGACGATCTTCTCGACCGGCATGGATTCACCGGTGATCGAGGCTTGATCCACGAATGAATGCCCGGAGACGACCGTGCCGTCTACTGGAATCCGCGCTCCCGGGCGCGCCACGACCAGGTCGCCGACACCGACCGCCGACGCCGGGCGGTCTTTTACCTGCTCGCCCTCGCGTACCTGGATCACCGCCGGCAACAAATCCAGCACATCGCGGATTGCGCGACGCCCGCGCGACACCGTCAATCCTTCCAGCACTTCGGCAACGAGCACGAAGAGCGTAATAACGAGTGCGGTGAAGTATTGGCCGATGCCGGCGGCGGCGGCAATCGCGATGGTCATGGAAAGCTCCATGGTCATGCGCCGCGCGAGAACATTTTCCATCGCTTCACGGAAGATCGGCCAGCCGCCCACGAGCAACCCAATCAGCCCGATCACGCTGACGCGCGCCACAGGTTCCCAGGGCCAGAACCAGACGACAGCCGCCGCGATGGCGACGACGAGAATGCGCGCTGCTTCGATCCAGTCGAAGGCGTGATTGTGCTCATGGTCGTGGTCAGGGCGATGTTCGTCGCGGTGCGTTGCGGGAGCGGTATCGTCGCTAGAGGACTGCGTGTTCATGATCGGGTTCCTATTTGAAATAAGAGTGGACGACATCGATCAACTCGGCCGCGCCCTCGGCACGCGCCGAATCCATCAGGTGCGTTCGTATATGGTCTTCCACCACTTCCGCCATCAGGCCATTCATCGCGCCGCGGCTCGCGGCGATCAATTGCAGCACCCGTTCGCAACCAGCCTCGGCCTCAAGTGCGCGCTCGATCGCTTCGACCTGACCACGCAGCCGGCGAACCCGATTAAGAAGTTTGGTTTTTCCCCGAATGGTGTGCGTCATCAGTAAAATCAATACGGTTTAAAATATACCCCGGTATAGTATCATGCCCTCAAAACAGAAACAGACCGCAGTACATAGGCAATTTTCGATGCTGTAAGCAAAATCGGTTGCCGGCGTTGGGCGGTATGCGCAAAACCGACAAGCGTAGCGATCCACAACGGCCAATATTCCGCAATGCAGTCAGGCAATGAAACGAATCGCGTCTAGCACGATCCGATCAGCACGGCTATAGCTGCCGTTATTCGATGGTAGCATCGCATTGCAACCAGACGTGAATACGCCATCCCCCGGGTGTCTATCCCAGCGCATTGATCGTGGCCCTATGCCTGCATATCATGTTTTACTGATGCGAGCGGGTGGCGGCGGCAACGGCTTTTTGCAGAGTGGAAAATCCGGCATCGGACGTGGCATAACCCGCCTTGCGGAAACGCACCACGCCGTCGGGCGCAATCACGACGCGTACCGGTAGCACGCCGCCGGTGCGCAGTTTGCGCGACAAATCGCCACCCTTGTCGAAGGCGGCGGGCAAGTTTATGCCGAGCTTTTCGAGAAACGCTTTTGCCTTCGCCGGGGTGTCACCGCCGAGGCCGACGTCCACCGCGTAAAACTTAATACGCGGATTGCTGCGCCAATGTTTGTTGTAGAGATTCGCCAACTGCGGCAACTCCTCGCGGCACGGCTCGCACCAGGTGGCCCAGAAGGCAAGCACCACCGTCTTGCCACGCAGCGCGGACGCAGGCACCGTGCCACCATCGAGCCGCTTCAGCGTATAGGTCGGCGCGTTGAACGTTTGGTTCATGTCCGGCGTCGCGTTGGGGGTGGTCCCGATCAGCGTGGCACCCCAGAAGTACAGCCCG
>JBOIBN010000115.1:0-5491 GCA_050739575.1 Gammaproteobacteria bacterium | reverse complement strand
GGAGATTTGTATAAGTGTCAGTTGTAGTTAATCTAGATACCATGCCTCGCGGCGCCGCCCCGGCGGGCGTGCCAGCGCCGGCGGATAGCCGCCCGCGACGATGCGTTTGGTCAGTTCTCGCCCCAGGCGGGTGCCGCCCCGCGCTTTGAATCCGCGCGCAAAGAGCCGGTCGAGAAAATCGGGCTTTTGCAGAACCAATTCGCATTGCGCCAGCGGGTGCAGGCGCAGAATCGCCATGCGGCCCGCCAGCGAATCGGCCAACTTCGGCACCAGCAGAACGTTGGCGGAACCGGTCAACAGGAAGCGCCCCGGCGCGCGATCCCGGTCGGCGGCGACCTTCAATGCCGCGAACAGCGCGGGTGCCCGCTGCACTTCGTCCAGAGTGACCCGTGGCGGCAAATCGTCCGCGAAGCCGGCCGGATCGGCTTCGGCGGCGGCTTGCACCACGCCATCGTCAAAGCTGATGTAGGCGCGGCCTTCCCGCTCCCCGACCACTTGGGCCAGCGTGGTTTTCCCGCATTGGCGCGGGCCGTGGACCAAAACCACGGGTGAATCGGCCAAGGCCTCAATCAAAGGCGCCTCGGCCCCGCGCGGGTAAAGGACGGTTTCCGGCATCGGCTGATTGTAAGGTTTAACCCCGGCTGATTGCAAGGTTTGAAGCCGGCCGATTGCAACCTTTAGCGCCGGTCAAGTGCAATCGTGCCCGTGCCGCCGTTCACATTCCCTCGCGCCTGTGCCGTTTTACCGCAAGGCGGGCGGACCTTTTCCGACTAATCGGCCGACGTTGCGGCCGCGCGAACATCAACCTTGCCGGTCACGGCGGCGGTAATCAGCGCCGCGCGGTATTCCCGCAGACGCTCGATCGCGGTTTCGATCCTGGTGACCAGCGCATCAATCTTCCCCGTCTCGCGGTCAAGAAAGTCCGCGATCGCGCGTTGCTCAGAAACAGGCGGCAATGGCAACCACATGTCCGCATATTTCTCCGCACTCACATTCTGGATTGTTGCTTGAATCAAGACCGCCGAAATCCACTGCCAATAGCCCAATGAAGAGGTGAAGTACTTGGCGAACTCTGGTGACGCCTTGTCGGCATCAACGCTCGCTCGAATAAGGTATCCCGCATAAGCACAAACTCCCCAGCTTTCTCTATATAGAAAAGTCTTACCGGCAGTGGCACCACTCCGGGCGAAAAGTAAGTCCCCTGGTTTCAACAGATATGGAGCGGCAACGTCCGCCGAGAGCGACTTATACGTTTCGTCACGTAAACTCCCATTATCGTCAATCTTGAATTCAACTCGTAAGTGCAACACCTGAAGGATTGAGGCGAGCGAGGTGCGCTAGCATCTGGCCGCTTCAGTCATCACAAAGGAGTTGCCAGGATGAGCTATACGCACCTCACTCGCGAGGAACGATATCAGATTTATGCTTTGAAGAAAACGGGGCACTCGCAGCGGCGAATCGCCGCTGTGCTCGGGCGCAACCCGGCGACGGTGAGCCGCGAGCTTGCCCGTAACCGCGGGCGTTGCGGCTATCGTCCCCGTCAGGCACACGAGTGCGCCGAGGCGCGTCAAAAGGCGCGCGAGCGCACTCGCATCGCCACCGCCGTATGGATGGAGATCGAGCGGCTGCTCGCGCTCCTGTGGAGCCCCGAGCAGATCGCCTGGCGGTTGTGGGAGGAGCAGGCGATCGCGATCAGCCACGAATGGATTTACTGCTACGTGTGGGCGGACAAGCGCGGCGGCGGCTCCCTTTACCGGCATCTGCGCTGCCAGAAGCGGCGACGCAAACGCTACGGCGCCTACAGCCGCCGGGGCACGATCCCCGATCGGGTCTCCATTGATGAGCGCCCGGCCATTGTCGCCTCGCGCCAACGCCTCGGCGACTGGGAGGGCGACACCGTGATCGGCCACGCCCATCGGGGGGCGCTGTTGAGCCTGGTGGAGCGCAAAAGCCGCTACACCCTGATCGCCCCGCTCGCCCGAAAGACGGCCCAGGCCACCCGCCGCGCCATCACCCAGCACCTCGCCCGCCACGCCGGGAAAGTCCATACGCTCACCTTCGACAACGGGCGGGAGTTCACCGATCACACCGGCATCGCCCGGGACCTCAAAGCGCGCGTCTACTTCGCCCATCCCTACGCCTCCTGGGAGCGCGGGGCGAACGAGAATACCAACGGGCTCATCCGCCAATACTTCCCCAAGAGGCGCACACTGCACGAGCTATCGCGCAGTGAAACCCAAGCTGCAATGCAAGCCCTGAACCACCGTCCCCGAAAAGCTTTGGGTTTCCGCACACCACATGAGGTATTCTTTAACACGCACACAACGTTAACCGTTGCACTTGAGAGTTGAATCCACGTGTGTTGATACGCCGCCACGCGAGCTTCAGGTTTTGAGTCGAGATCAGTGAACACCACCTCATATCAGCATTCCCTCTTGAAGGTACTACAAGCCTACTTCACCGTTCATCAGGCGCGGCAGCAACAGGTCGCGGGCTGCGCGAAGCTTTTCGTTCTGAATCAGAAGCGTTGTGATCTGCTTTCGCAGCGGCCCAATCCGGAGGCCAAATGCGCGTAGGATTGGTTTCGTAGGAAGCAAGAAATAAAAATCGACAAGCAAGGGTGCGCTTGCCGTCTTTCTGGTTGAGCCAGCCCCTGCTCCGGAGACAAATTGTTGATACTCGTAATCTGACAAGACGTAATAGAGGTAGTACGGCGCCACACGTGAGTTCGTTATTTCCAAGCGGATAAGGTAAGAGGCGAATACTGCGTCGATGTCCCGCTCTACAATTCCCACTTTTCCTGGGTCGGCCATGCGAATAACCACGATGTCTCCAATACGGAGATGGTATTTGCGTTGATTGGGTTCATCAATTTCACAATACGGTACCGTCGACCAGTCAATAAAATCGGTTTTGTTGATGTCCATACCGCGTAGAAATCTCGGACCTACAGGCTCGGTGGTTGCTGTCTCCGTGTATCCGTATTGTGTTCTGCACGCATCCGCGAGGTGTATACGCTGCCAGCCTTTGGGGAGGCCGTTGGTGATGGGGGTGTGTTGGTGGCCGGGGAAGCGGAGGCGGACGAACCATTCGCGGTAGAGTTGGCGTGCCGCCTCTTCGAGCAGCGCCATCCGCCGCCGGTTGTTTTCGATCAGGTCGTCGTAGGCGGAAAGAATGTCCGCGATCCGCACTTGGACAGGGCGTGGAGGCCGCGGCACCTCAAAGCGCTCGATCATCTGCTTCGTCAACGCGTTCCGTGTACCGCCGCTTCTAGCGAGCGATAGCATTGTGTCCTGCATGAATGGCGAGATCAAGTAATACCCGACGAAGCGCGAGTCGAACTCGGCAGGCTTCGGGCGAATGATGGCCACGTGCTGATTCACACGCGCGGGCAACACCTCTTCCGAGACGCGGCAACTGCGGGCAACGGAGTCCCCCGTAATGTTCAGGAGCACGTCACCTGACTTGACCGTGACACCGTTGAGTTGATCTGCATGTTCCTCATCCAGATGAGCAAGTCCGTCCATCGCGAACTGCCCGTTGTAGACGTTCTGGCTTCGGATGAGTGCAACTCCACGCTCTTGATAGACCGCCTCTCCTCCGCGTGGCGTCGCACCGCTGCCAATCTTGGCGCAGTGGTCACCAAGGCGCACTACGCGCCAAGCGCGACCGTCTCTCAAACTTTCAACTCCTCGAAGTTGGCTTGGATCTTCGCCGCCAGTGTTGCGGCTTGCTTGTCGAGAGTGGCGAGTTCGGCGTGGATGTTGTGCATGGTTTGTGCGAAGTCGAAGTCTTCGTCTTCTTCGGGCGGGGCGACGCCGACGTAGCGGCCGGGAGTAAGACTTCAGTCGGCGGCTTCGATGGCTTTGCGGTCCACGAGTTTGACGAGGCCGGGCACGTCGGCGAGTTCGGCGTCGGGGAAGCGATCCTGAAGCCAGATGACTTGATGGAAGTAATGGTTGACGCGCTTGAGTTGCTCGGTGGCGGCCTTGCGCTCGGCGTCGAGTTGTTTCAGGCGACGCTTTGCAGCGCGGAGATTGTAGTGACCCTCACCCCGGCCCTCTCCCGGTGGGAGAGGGAGAAGTTCCGGTTTGAGATCGGCGGCGAGGTCGCCCGCACGGGCGGCTTGTTTGTAGGCGAGGTCCACTCGTTTGACGAGGTCGCGGATGGCCTTGGCGTTGGGCTCGAAGCTGTCTCTGACTTTGTGCTGGGCCGCGTTGGTTTGCGGCAGGGCGTTTTCGTACGTCTTGCGGAAGGCTTCGAGATTTGCCCGAAGGTGCTTCGCACTGGTTTTGTAGCCCGTGGCAGCTTTGCCGAGTTCGGTCACGGTGTCGGCGAGAGCCTTTTTCTTGCCCGCGTCCAGATCGCCTTGCTTGTCGGCCGCCTTGGAGATGACGCTGAAAAGCCCATGCAGGTCGGCAAGCGTTGTGACGAATGGTTCGAGCGCTGCGGGTACGGCGGCGCTTTCGGCGCAGACGCGCCCAAGATAATCCCGCACCAGTCCGAGGAAGCGCGCCCGCTCGCCGTGATAGAGCCAGACGACGGCGACGAGGTTTTGCATCTGCTCGGGCGAGAAGTCGTAGATTTTGCGCGTCACCTTGCGGTAGATGTTCCGCGCATCGAGCATCAGCACCTTGTCCTTGTGGGCTTCGGGTTTGGCGCGGTCGAGAAACCACAGCTCGCAGGGGACGGTGCGGGTGTAGAAGAAGTTCGAGCGGATGGCGATCATCACATCCGCGTCGCCGGTCTCGACGAGCTTTTGGCGCACATCCTTTTCGCCGCGCCCGGCGCTCGAGGCCTGCGAGGACATGACGAAGCCCGCGCGGCCACGGGCATTCAGGTAGCTCCAGAAGTAGCTGATCCAGATGTAGTTGCCGTTACTCACCTTGCCCTTCTTGTTGACGCCGGGCAGGCCGAAGGCGAGACGCGGGTTCGCCTTGACCTTGTCGGCATCTATTTCGTCCACGTTGAACGGCGGGTTGGCCATGAGGTAATCCGCCTTGCCGAGCATTTCCTGCGGGTCTTCGTAGTAGGTGATGGCCTTGCGAATGTCGCCTTCGAGCCCGTGCACGGCGAGATTCATCTTGGCCAGGCGGATGGTGGTAGCGTTTTTCTCCAGGCCGCGGAAGGTGAGTTTGTCGGCCGGGCTCTGGCCGTGTTCCTCGATCAGCCGTGCACTCTGGACGAACATGCCGCCGGAGCCACAAGCCGGGTCCATGACGGTGCCGCGCTCGGGATCGAGCACATGTGCGATGAGCGAGACGAGTGAGATCGGTGTAAAGAACTCGCCGCTGTCGTGGGCCTTCTGGTCAGCGAACCGGGTGAGAAAGTATTCGTAGATGCGCCCGAATACGTCGCCCGATACTTTTTTCAACTCCTCCGGATCAAGGGTCCGCAGCAGTTCGCCCAACATGGCGTTGTCGAGCTTCTGGTACTCACCCTTGGGAAGTACGCCGCGCAGGCTCTCATAGTCGGCTTCGATGGACTCCAT
>JBOIBN010000114.1:0-5583 GCA_050739575.1 Gammaproteobacteria bacterium | reverse complement strand
GTTGAGCGAGATCACGGCAACCTCGGAGGTGCCGCAGCCGACATCGAGCACCATCGAGCCCTGCGGCTCGTGCACCGGGAGCCCTGCCCCGATGGCTGCCGCCATCGGCTCGTTGATGAGATAGACCTTGCGGGCGCCCGCGCCCTCGGCGGAATCGCGGATCGCCTTGCGCTCCACTTGGGTCGAGCCGTACGGCACGCAGACCAGGACCCGCGGGCTGGGGCGGAAATAGCGGCTGCCGTGGGCCTGACGGATAAAGTGCTTGAGCATCTGCTCGGTGAGCGTGAAGTCGGCGATCACGCCGTCCTTGAGCGGGCGTTCGGCGGTGATGTTGCCGGGGGTCCGCCCGAGCATCGCTTTGGCCGTGGTGCCGATCGCCTCGGGCACGCGGGTGCCGCGCTTGGGATCGTAGCGCACCGCCACCACCGAGGGTTCGTTGAGCACGATGCCCCGCCCGCGCACGTACACCAGCGTATTAGCCGTGCCGAGATCGATCGAAAGGTCGCTTGAGAAGGAGCCCAAGAATCGGCGAAGCATGGGGAAGGGATCCGCACGGAAAAGACATAAGCGTACTAATGTAGCAATCCATCGCGCGCGGCACAAGCGCGCCCGCCCGCATTTGTTAGCATAAAGGGCCATTCCGGAGGCTTGATTCGTGGCATTCGACAGTGCGGCGGTGCAGCGTCTTGCCCGCCTTGCGCGCATCGGAGTAAGCGCGGAAACCGCGCAGGCACTCGGAGCCGAACTAGAGCGCATTCTCGTGCTGGTGGACGAACTTCGGGCGGCCGAAATCGCCGGCGTCGAGCCCATGGCTCATCCGCTCGCGATCGCCCAGCGCCTGCGCGCGGACGAGGTCACCGAGCGGCCCGAGCGCGATCTCTACCAGCAAAACGCGCCCGCCACCGTCGCCGGTGTGTACCGGGTGCCGCGTGTGATTGACAGCGCATGAGCGAGGCGAGCCTCAAGGAACTCGCAGCTGCGCTGCGTGCGGGCGATACGACCAGCGCCGCTCTCACGGGGGCCGCGCTTGCACGCATCGCCGAACGCGATGGCGCGCTCAACGCCTTCATCACCGTCGCTGGCGAGGCCGCGCTCGCCGAAGCGCGTGCGGCCGATGCGCGTTTGGAGCGGGGTGAAGGTGGCGCACTTACCGGTATCCCGATGGCGCACAAGGACCTTTTCTGCACCGCAGGACTCAAGACCAGCGCCGGATCCCGCATGCTGGACAATTTCGTCGCGCCCCATGACGCGACCGTGGTCGAGCGGCTGCGCGGCGCGGGCGCTGTGATCGTCGGCAAGACCAACATGGACGAGTTTGCCATGGGCTCGTCGAACGAGACCAGCTACTACGGCACAGTAAAGAATCCTTGGGATTCCGAACGCGTGCCCGGCGGTTCCTCCGGCGGGTCGGCCGCGGCCGTCGCCGCGCGCCTCGTGCCCTACGCGACCGGCACCGATACCGGCGGTTCGATCCGCCAGCCCGCCGCGCTCGCCGGCGTCACCGGACTCAAGCCCACTTACGGCCGGGTCTCGCGTTACGGCATCGTCGCCTTCGCCTCCAGTCTCGATCAGGCGGGCGTGCTCACCGTAAGCGCCGAGGATGCGGCCTTCGTGCTCCGGGAAATCGCCGGCTTCGATCCGCGCGATTCCACTTCGGCCGAGGAGCCGGTGCCCGATTATCCGGCCTTGCTCGAGGAATCCGTCACGGGCAAGCGCGTCGGTATCCCCAAAGAGTTTCTCGCCGAGGGCGTGGAGCCGGGCGTGCGCGCGGCTTTCACCGCCACGGCCGAGCGGCTCGCCGCGCTCGGCTGCGAGGTCGAGGAAACCACGCTTCCCAATCTCGGCCTCTCGGTGCCGACCTACTATGTCGTCGCGCCGGCCGAGGCGAGTTCCAATCTCGCCCGCTACGACGGTGTGCGTTACGGTCACCGCGCCGAGAATCCGCAAGACCTCACGGACCTTTACGAGCGCTCGCGCGGCGAAGGCTTCGGCGCCGAGGTCAAGCGCCGTATCCTGATCGGCACCTTCGTGCTCTCGCACGGCTACTACGATGCGTACTATCTGCGCGCGCAGCGGGTGCGCCAGTTGATTGCGGACGACTTCCGTCGCGCATTCGAAAAATACGATTTCCTGATCGGTCCGACCACGCCGACGGCCGCGTTCCGCATCGGCGAGAAGACTGGCGATCCGGTTGCGATGTACCTCAACGACATCTTCACCATCGGCGCGAACCTCGCAGGACTGCCCGCGATGTCGGTGCCGATGGGTTTCGACGGCAAGTTGCCGGTGGGCCTGCACATCATCGGCCGCGCTTTCGACGAGGCGGGCATGCTCGCTCTCGCGCACCACTACCAGCAGGCCGCCGACTGGCATCGCCGGGTTCCGCCGGGGTTCGAAGCATGAACTGGGAACCAGTCATCGGGCTTGAGATTCATGCCCAGTTGCTCACGAAGAGCAAGATTTTCTCGGGCGCTTCGACCACTTTCGGCGCGGAGCCCAACACGAATGCCTGCTTGATCGATCTCGGCTATCCCGGCGTGCTGCCGGTGCTTAACGCCGAAGCGGTGCGTCTTGCCGTCATCTTCGGTCTGGCGATCGAGGCAGAGATCGCGTCGCGCTCGGTCTTCGCGCGCAAGAATTATTTTTATCCCGACCTGCCCAAGGGGTACCAGATCAGCCAGTACGAACTGCCGATCGTGAAGGGCGGACGGTTCGCGATCCAGCTCGAAGACGGCAGCGAGAAGGTGGTCGGCATCACCCGCGCGCATCTCGAAGAAGACGCCGGCAAGTCGCTGCACGAAAACTTTGCCGACGCGACGGGCGTCGATCTCAACCGCGCCGGCGTGCCGCTGCTGGAAATAGTCTCCGAGCCGGAGTTGCGCTCGGCAACGGAAGCGGTCGCCTACATGAAGGCGATTCATTCGCTGGTGCGCTATCTCGGGATCTGCGACGGCAATATGCAGGAGGGGTCGCTGCGTTGCGACGCGAACGTATCGCTGCGCAAGTCGGGAACGGAAAGATTCGGCACGCGCACCGAGATCAAGAACCTCAATTCCTTTCGCTTCGTCGAGCGCGCGATCGAGTACGAAATCGAACGCCAGGCCGAAGTCCTCGAATCCGGCGGCAGCGTCGTTCAGGAAACCCGGCTCTACGATCCGGACCGGCACGAAACCCGTCCCATGCGTGCGAAAGAAGAGGCGAACGACTACCGTTATTTTCCCGACCCCGATCTTCTTCCCCTCGTGATCGAGCCCGCCTTCATCGAAGCGGCGCGCGCGGCGCTGCCCGAACTGCCGGCGGCCAAGCGCGCACGCTTCGAACGCGAGTACGGGCTCACCGCCTACGATGCCGGCGTGCTTACCGCCGAGCGCGAACTCGCCGATTACTACGAGGCCGTTGTCGCGGCGCTGGGCGGGGAAGCCAAGCTCGCCGCGCACTGGGTGATGGGCGAACTCGCCGCCGCACTCAATCGCGAAGGACTCGCCATTTACGCAACGAAACTCGACGCGCCGGTTCTCGCCGGACTCTTGCGTCGCGTGGTGGATGGCACGATCTCCGGCAAGCTCGCCAAGGACGTGTTCGAAGGCATGTGGAGCGGCGAAGGCGACGCCGATGCCGTGATCGAGAAACGCGGACTCCGGCAAATCTCAGATCCGGATGCCATTGCGAAAATCGTTGACGAAGTCATCGCTGCCAACCCGGCGCAGCTCGCGGACTACCGCGCCGGCAAGGACAAGCTTTTCGGCTACTTCGTCGGCCAGGCGATGAAGGCGACGAAAGGCAAGGCCAACCCCGCCGAACTCAACCGTCTCCTCAAGGACAAGCTTTCCGGCGGAGCCTGAGCGCCCGAACGAATCAGGATCGCGCAACGGCTGGGCCCGAAGTGTGACAGAAATATGTCACGATTGAAATCCGTCAGCAAAACCTATTGACCCAGGTCTTGCAAAGGGTAGATACTTGCCCAAGTATCCCGGTTATTCATCATCGGGCGCGTCTCGGGCGCCTTTTTCAGCAACTTACAGTGAGGAGCAGAGGTTTATGAGAAAGCATCCATTCGTAACGGGGGCGTTTGCCGCGGTTCTTGCAATTGCGGCGGCCCCGGCTTTCGCTTCGTGGTCGGACAACCCCGCGGCGAATCTCGTCATCGGCAACGGCAGCTTGGGCGAACAGGCCCAGCCCAAAATCCTGCCGACCTCCGACGGCGGTTGCTGGATCAGTTGGTTTGACGACAGCACAGGGGGTTACAGCGTGCGGATTCAGCGGCTGGATTCGGTCGGTAACAAGATGCTCGGCCCCAATGGCGTGCTTGTCGCCACAAGATATTTCAGCTCCACTCAGGATTACAGCCTGAGCGACGACGCAAACGGCGACGCCTTGCTCGCCTTCCGTGTCTCGGATTCGAACCAGAACAACGTGAAAATTGAAGCGCAGAAGGTCGCTCCGAACGGAACTCTCATGTGGGGCGCTAACGGCGTCCAGTTTGGCAATACCGCCGATTTTCTCGCCGATCCCAAGATCACGGCGACCTCCGACGGCAACGTCGTCGTCGGCTGGACGGACAACGCCGATATGGATTTCGCAGGGCTCGACGGCACTGGAACCCAACAGTGGGACACCACGATCTCCGACCCGAACGGTAATGAGCTCACGCTGAGCGACATGCACGGTTCGGACAGCGGCTCGGTGATTTTCTCCTACGTGAGTTCGGGCGGATTCTCCAGCCCGAAGCTCCTCTACGCGCAGAAGCTTGATACTTCGGGCACTTCGGAATGGACCACGGCGGTGTATGACGGCGGCTCGCTGCAGTTTGGCAACTACCCGACCTTCATTCCGGATGGCGTGGGCGGCGCCGTGTTCGCCTGGTACGACAGCACCAATCTGCAGAGCCACGCACAGCACCTCGCTTCTGACGGCTCCGAAATATTCCCGCACAACGGCGTGATTGTGGCCACGACCTCGGGCGACATCCAGGTTGAGCCGAGCGCCGCTTACGATCCCGAGACCCAGGATATCTTCGTGTTCTGGACTGAAGAGGACGCAGCGACTCAGGGCAACGTCGGGGTATCGGGTCAGAAGATAGACGCGGGCGGCAATCTTGATTGGGGCGCATCCGGCATAACCATCGTGCCGAAGACGACGAATGCCGATTACCTGACCAGCACCGTTGCCACCAGCGACGACGGTACGATCGTGTTCTACGCTGGAGGCACCGTCTTCGGCCAGGATCAGGTCTATGCGGCCCGCCTGGATACGAACGGGAGCTACGTGTGGAACCCCGGCATCGTCGATGTGTCGTCGAGCCCCGCGCAGAAGTTCCGCCTGACCTCCGCCATCACGGCGAACGACATGGCCATCGCCACTTGGGAGGACATAGGCACGAACTCCGGCAACGTCCTCGCGCAGAATGTCAACAGCGACGGCACGCTCGGTGCGACCTGCCCCGACGGCTACACGAGCTACAGCGGCACGCTGGGGCCGAACGCCACGCAGCGTTCTTGGAGCTATGAGGCGCCGGCGGGTGAGGAGAATGCGATCCTCATGGCCCCGGCGGGCTTCAAGCTCTATGGGCGGGTGGATAGTGCG
>JBOIBN010000113.1:2842-5761 GCA_050739575.1 Gammaproteobacteria bacterium | reverse complement strand
GCCGTCAAAACCGCATTCGCCAAACCGGTGGACGGATTCAAGGATTCCTACGTGCGCAGCGTGTGGCTCACGGTCATGGACGAGCGACTCTCGTCCTACGTACCAAATCCCGAGCAACGCCAGCAGATGCTGCTGCTGCTCCATGCCCAAGCGGTGCAGGCGGGCGTCCCGCCAGAACTAGTCCTTGCCATCATCAACGTAGAGAGCGACTTCAATCCTTGGGCGGTTTCCACGACCGGCGCACAGGGACTGATGCAGATCATGCCGTTCTGGCTCAAGGTTGCCGGAAAGCCGGGCGACAATCTGTTCGATCAGCGCACCAATCTCCGGCTGGGATGCACAATCCTTGCGTACTATCTGAAGCGCGCACACGGCGACATCGCATTGGCGCTGCAAGGCTACTACGGCAAACGTTACGACGACGAATACTCGAGTCGCGTGCTGCTCCTGCTCAGCAACCGCTGGTACTGGCATCAATAATCATATGAGAATCGTAGATTTATTCTACGTATTTATTGTAACTAATTGATGCACAAAATTTATCTATGATGTTACGAGTAGTTTTTCGTCAGCGGATTGCAAAACCCATCGGCATCTCCTCACAGGCTGCGTGTTCCACCGCAACCTCGTGCACTCGGGCCATCGGCGGTCCGCGATGCACCCATTCCACCAGTTCGGAGACCGCCGTTTCGGTGCCGCAGGCCAGTATTTCGACCTGGCCGTCGGGCAGGTTCCGGGCATAGCCACCGAGGCCGAGATTGCGTGCTCGTTCGGCGGTAGCGTATCGAAACCCCACGCCCTGTACACGTCCCGATATCCGAATTCGACGGCCGATCAAGCCGGCTGTCATTCCCCAATAGCCGGCCGCGGACGCAACGGGCCTCCGCCGCTCGCCGCGGCGGGCGCTGATGCCGGTGCATTTGCCTTCGCGTCGCGGGCCTTGCTCGTCGCCATACGCGCCGCTTCCACGGCCTTGGCCGCACTCGCGCGGGCGTGAGCATAATCGTCGCCACCGAGCGCAAACTCGGCATCGTCCAGCCAGTGCTTCGCCTCGGCAAGCTCGACCGGCGCATTGCGTTGCGCTCCGGCGGCTTCGGCGGCCTGAATCGCCTGGCGCGCGTTGCTCATCACCTGCACCGGAGGAGACACGCAGCCGGCGAGCCCAAGCATCAGCAGTGCCGTACCGGCAAAAATCACGAACCGCATCGTTTGCGCCCGGGGGAAGACACCAGCAAGCTAACAGCGCCCGCGAGCAGGGTCAAGTGGGTACCGTCTCTCCCGCGTATAGCCTACAATCCGTGCTCGACGAACGAACGGGTTGCGCTGTGCCGATCACGCTGTATCACAATCCCCGCTGCTCCAAATCGCGAGCGGCGCTTGCATTGCTCCACGAGCGCGGAGCAGAGGTCACGTTGGTGGAATACCTGAAGACGCCGCCCGACACGAACGAACTGCGCCGCCTCGTCAAACTGCTCGGCGTGAAGCCGCGAGCATTGCTGCGCACGAGAGAACCCCCCTATCGCGAGCTGGGGTTGAACGATCCCTCCGTCACCGACGGAACGATCCTCGCCGCGATCGCAAACCGTCCCATCCTGCTCGAGCGCCCGATTGCCGTCACCGGCAAACGAGCCGTCATCGGACGGCCGCCCGAACGCGTGCCGGAACTGCTGTGAATGCCGGACGAATTCTCGTGCTTTATTACAGCCGTTACGGTGCCACGCGACGTATGGCCGAGCGTATCTGTCGCGGCATCGAGGAAGTTCCCGGCATGGAAGCACGGCTGCGCACCGTGCCCGCCGTCTCCACCGTGACCGAAGCCATAGAACCGGAAATTCCCGAAGAGGGACCGCCCTATGCGACGCGTGCGGATCTCGCCGAATGCGCAGCCCTCGCGCTCGGCAGCCCGACTCGCTTCGGCAACATGGCCGCGCCGCTAAAGTATTTTCTCGACGGCACTTCCACCGAATGGCTTGCCGGTACCCTCGCCGGCAAACCCGCCGCCGTCTTCACTTCGACTTCGACGATGCACGGCGGCCAGGAGGCCACGCTACTGAGCATGATGATCCCGCTGCTGCATCACGGCATGGTACTGATGGGACTGCCCTACACCGAAGAACGCTTGCAAACGACGGCGAGCGGCGGTGCGCCCTACGGCGCGACGCATGTAGCCGGCATGGGCAGCGATCGCGGGCTCGACGACGACGAAGCCTTCCTCTGTCGCGCACTCGGAAAACGGCTGGCCGAACTCACCCGCCGTTTGACGCGCGACTGACGACGTTTAAGTTCACGTTGCGATTCATTGCAAAACAGAGGCCCTGCGGGCGAGGTGCTGCAGGGTATTTGTTGTCAACCAGCACTTGACGTCGTAGTATTTATCTCGGGATCACGGATGCTGAATGCACAGAGTGTAGCCGCCGCTGCCGCTTCCCGCGGCGACTACCCAGGTGTATTGCCCAGCCGGTGCCAGATGATGGATCTCATTGCCCGGGATGCGGTAAGTTTTCCGCCCCCGCGCATTCTGAAATATTGCATAGAGTTGGAAGCCCGTCGGCGCGATGAGAATGGCATTTTCCTGTCCCAACGGAGCCTGATAAGTAACGACGGATGAGCGCTTTCCCGTGTTCAAACTGCCGTTGTAGTCGATGTAGCCGTCCGAGCAGCTGGCGTAGTTCACCGCGACGCTGATCGTCGCGACGTTGGATTCGAGCGTGCCGTCGCTCGCCTGGAAGGTGAAGCTGTCGGCACCCCGGTAGCCGTTGTTCGGCGTGTAGGTGTAGGCGCCGCTCGCCGCATCAGTGAGCGTCACCTGCCCGTTCGCGGGCTGCGTGACGATGCTGTAGGTGAGCGCATCGCCATCGGGATCGCTCGCGATCAACGTGCCGCTCGCCGCCGTGTTCTCGGTGGTCGTGAGCGTGCCGT
>JBOIBN010000113.1:0-2742 GCA_050739575.1 Gammaproteobacteria bacterium | reverse complement strand
CGCGGGCTGCGTGACGATGCTGTAGGTGAGCGCATCGCCGTCGGGATCGCTCGCGATCAACGTGCCGCTCGCCGCCGTGTTCTCGGTGGTCGTGAGCGTGCCGTCCTGCGCCACCGGCGGATTGTCGGCAATCACCGTTGCAGCGGTTGCAGCAAGCGGAGGGACCGCCTCAGCGAGGCTCGTGGTGTTCTTGATAATAGTGCCGATCCCGCCGATTGCCTTGAGTGTCACGTTGGCGCTTGCCGTGCCGGCGTTGCCGTTGATCTGACCGAAGTTACAACTCACCACCTCGGAGACTTTGCTGCAATTGCCCTGGGTGGCATTCGCCGAGATAAAGCTCGTCATGGCTGGTACCGTGACTGTCACTGCAACAGCGGGCGAGATCACGCTGGCACTGTTGGTCACAATCGTCTGGCTGACGTAGTTCTGTCCCGCACCCACCGTTCCGGGTGCGCTCACAGTCAGATCGAGATCGCTCCCGCCGTAGAAGTAGGCTGCACCCTGGTGGACGTTGCCGTTGCCGGTGTCTCCGCGTGAACCGATAAGGATGTTCGCGCCGGAAATGGCCAACGAATAACCGAAATGGTAATACACTGCGGTGAACTTCTGAGTCTCGCTCCAGATGCCGCCCGAGCCGGTGAACAGGTAGGCGGCGTCCGGATGATCCTGAATTGGCTGGTTACCGGCATCGGGTGCGCCGGCGAGGGCAGTCGTACCTTCGAGAACGACCGACTTGCCGAATGCGTCTCCCGCTGCGCCGTCGCTCGCGGCAAGCTTCTGCGTCTGGGTCCAGGTGCCGTTCGAATCATCGAACACATAAGCCGCTCCCTGATTGGCGGTGCCGTTGACGCTGGCATGAAATGCGCCAATGAGAGCGGTTGTGCCTAAGAGTGCGACAGAATAGCCGAAACAATCGTTGGACACGCCATCGCTTGCGGTGAGTTTCTGGGTCTGGGTCCAGGTGCCCTCCACGTCCGTAAACACGTAGGCCGCACCCTGATCAAAGGGAAAGACATCATCGTAAGTACCGACGAGGGCAGTCGTACCGGAGACGGCAACCGCGTTCCCAAACCCTTCGTCGGTCATCCCGTCGCTCGCGGTGAGCTTCTGGGTCTGGGTCCAGGTGCTGTCCACGTCCGCAAACACATAGGCCGCACCTTGACCGGTGTTGGCGCCGGAGGCTGCGTTAGGCGCACCGATGAATGCCGTCGTGCCGTCAACGCCGATAGATTGGCCAAAGTAGTCGCCAGACGCGCCGTCGCTTGCAGTGAGTTTCTGGGTCTGGGTCCAGGTATCGTCTGTGTCGGTAAACACATAGACTGCACCTTGGTCGGTATTGCCGCTGACGTCGGCATTGAACGCGCCGACGAAGGCGATCGTACCGTCGCCGGCAAAGACCGCCGAAACGCCGAAGTAATCGCCCGCCGCGCCGTCGCTCGCAGTGAGTTTGGACTCTTGGCTCCAGACGCCATTCGACTCGGTAAACACGTAAACCGCGCCTTGATCGGTATTGCCATTAATGGCAGCGGCGGGCGCACTAATGAGGGCGGTCGTGCCCGAGACGGCGACTGCGTTTCCGAATACATCGCCTGCCGCGCCGTCGCTCGCAATCACTTTCTGCGTCAGCCACACCATCGGGTCCACCGTGAGCGGATAGGCGGCTTGAGCATCGTTGACGACGATCAGAATGCGATCGCCCTCGCTCTTGAACATCGCCGGCACGACTTCGCCTTTGGCATCGGTGACGACCAGGCCGCCATAGTGGAGACGACCCCAGGCGAGCGCACCGTCGGAAGCGCCGACATCCTGCCAGTTTGCTTTATCGCTCGCGGCGAGCGCGAATACAAGTTGGCCATGCCCTGCAGCTCGTTTCGTGACCGTGAAACCCTGCTCGAATCCTGACGGTAACACTTGCCACCATTCACTGAGTGCACCGTGAGAATAGTTCACCCGGTTACCTTTGGTTTCTGGCCGCACCGGCGTTACGGGGGCGATATCGCTCCCGCGTCCGTAGGCGACGAGACGTAGCGACAAAGTCGCGGGATCCGCGCCGCTGAAGTGTGCGCCCGCGCTATCGAAACAGGCCCTGAGAGTCTGTGTCGGCAGGACCACACAGCCATTCTTGCCGATCGTGTAGGACGATTCCGCATCTTTAGCCAGAGCCCGATAAAACACCGGGCGTAGCGCCGCAGGCAGCACGTGAATCGAGTGGGCCGGACGAACCGCGGCGCCTGCCGTCGATCCGCTCGCCGGAACGGCGCGCGCCACGGCGTAACCGCCCGTCAGAGCAAATACAAACAAAGCGACTTTGAGACCGTTGGTCCCGGAAACGTTCATAGAGCCCCCATTCCAGCCGAATGTTCTCCTCCGGTCACAACGGCCCGAATTGACACACGACTAGATCTGTCAGCGCCACGGCCTGCTGCCGAACGGGTTGTTTGGAATTGTCGCAACCGCCCGAAGCCGAAACACGAACAAATGCCGGCTTCAATATACACCCGTAAATGGCACCATGGGAAGCGCCACACCCGCGCGGCGGGCAGCGAGAGGCCGACTTCGATGCCCAAGCCGTCGCGATTGTAGTTGTCAATCATCTTGAACAGGCGCACACTGCGCCGGTAATCCCCCCATTATTAGCGGCAGCCAGAAGTAGGGTTTAGGCCGCCATGGCCAACTTCTGCATGGGCGTCACCCCGCCGATGCCCATGTTGGGCCGCTCGTGATTATAGGTCCATAACCAAC
>JBOIBN010000112.1:0-6044 GCA_050739575.1 Gammaproteobacteria bacterium | reverse complement strand
GATCGGGAGTAATCCTTCCGCACGCGGCTATCCGAAAATCGCCGCACCCGAGCGCACACCGGATCGCAAGCGCGGCGCGGCGGTGTACGTCGCCCACTGCAGCCTATGCCATGGTGATACCGGGCAGGGACGCCGCGTCGCCGACGCTCAGGTGTTTCCGCCACTGTGGGGACCGCAATCCTTCAACTGGGGCGCGGGCATGCACGAATTGGGGAAGGCCGCCGCCTTCATTCACGCCAACATGCCGCTCGGGCTCGGCGGTTCGCTAAGTGTGCAGCAGACCTGGGACGTCGCCGCGTGGATGGACAGCCAACCCCGGCCGCAGGATCCCCGCTACGTGGAAAGCGTCGAAAAGACGCGCAAGCTCTATCATGCCGATCCGCGCTTCGACTACTACGGCCGGACGATAGACGGACTCACTCTAGGTGCGCCGGGCACGCTCGCCGTCTGGACAAAAGCCCACCCCGACGAAAAGCCTGACGAACCCTGAGCAAGGTCCGCAAGCCGCAAGACATTCCTGCCGGATTAGCCGGACGCTCGCATTCCGGTACGGATCGGGTCTTGCCGCAGCAGGAACGGAAAGACTAACCTTTACGGCATGAAAGACGAACCGAACAACATTTCATGAGTGCACATCACGGCGCTCATATTCAAACTCGCCTGCGTGGGGCGTTTGCGATCGGCATTGTCCTTAATATCGTGATCGTGGTCGCCGAAGTACTGGCGGGCTACTTCAGCAATTCGATGGCGCTCGTTGCCGATGCCGGTCATAATCTGACCGACATCCTGAGTCTGGTGCTTGCGGGAGGAGCCCTGTGGTTTGCCCAACGGCCGACGAGTACCCGGCGCACCTACGGCTTCCGCCGCGCGACCATACTCGCGGCACTGGCCAATGCCCTGATCCTGATCCTCGTTTCGATCGGCCTCGCCTGGGGCAGCCTCGCCCGGATCTTTGTGCCGCAACCCGTAAACGAACCCATCGTGATCGTGGTCGCCGCCTTTGCAGTCGTCGTCAACGGCATAACCGCCCTGCTCTTCCTGAAAGATCAGCGACGTGACCTGAACGTGCGCGCCGTCTTCCTGCACATGGCCGCCGATGCGGCGCTCTCGCTGGGCGTCGTCCTCTCCGCCATCGGCGTGCTCGTGAGCGGATGGCTTCGGCTCGATCCGGCGATGAGCCTCATCATCGTGATCGCCATTTTGTGGACTACCTGGGGGCTGCTGCGCGAATCCTTCGATCTCTCACTTGATGCGGTGCCGAAGAACATAGACTCCGATGCGGTACGCAGCTACCTCCGTGGCTTGCCGGCAGTTTCGGAGGTACACCATCTGCACGTGTGGGCGATGAGCACCAGCGAAGTGGCGTTGACCGCCCATCTGGTCAAGCCGGACGGCGTGCTCGACGACGCCCTGCTCGCGCGCGTGCGACTCGAACTGCATGAGCGCTTCGGCATCGGCCACGTCGCCCTGCAGCTCGAGCGCGGCGACGGTGCGAGGCCCGGCTGCGGCGTAGAGCGTCCGCAAAGCTGAGGTCGTAAGCGGCCGGCACAGGCATTTCGTCCGCAAAAATTTCGTGTGTGGCCGTCGCGATTCTTTTTCGCGGTTGAGATTGCCAATTCCACAGATAGCACTGTCGCAGGACGATGCCGCTGCTCCGAGTAGGTCGGATACCCCTTGCAAAGCTAAACGCGAATCGTTATTATTCGTATCCGTCTTGTCAGGGATGCCTTGTCATGCGCCGCCCGTTCCTTCTGCTTGCGCCGCTTTGCCTCCTGACTGCCTCCGCATGGGCCGCGGCGCCGCCGACCTTCAAGATCGCTATTCACGACCACGGTTTCACGCCGCCCACGCTCACGATCCCGGCCGGTGTGCGGGTCAAGCTCGAAGTGACCAACAGCCGCAGTTTCCCTTCCGAGTTCGAGAGTTTCGAATTCAACCGCGAAAAGGTCGTTCCGGGCGACACCACCGTCACCGTATGGATCGGACCGCTAAAGCCGGGGAAATACAAGTTCTTCGATGACTTCAACCAGTCGAGCGTCGGCTGGCTGGTGGTCGAGAAACCGGAAGGCGCCCAACCGTGATCGGTGCGCTCGTCATCGTTTTTCGTGAAATTCTCGAGGCTGCTCTCGTCGTCGGCGTGGTTGCCGCGGCCGTCAAGGGTCTACCGCACCGTGCGCGCCGGGTGTCCTACGGGATTGCACTCGGCATTGCCGGCGCCGTCCTCGTTGCCGCCGGCCTCGGCATCATCTCGCGCTTTGCCAACGGTAACGGGCAGGAATTGTTCGAGGCGACCGTCCTATTCGCCGCCGGCGTCATGCTCGCATGGCACAACCTCTACATGGCGAAGCACGGACGCGAGATGACGCTGCGGTTGAAAACGCTCGGCATTGACGTCGCCGCCGGGCGCGCCTCGGTCACCATGCTGGTCGGTGTTACCGCGATCGCCGTCATGCGCGAGGGTTCCGAGATCGCACTCTTTCTCTACGCGCTTGCCGCCGGCGGCGTGAGCAACATGAATCTTCTCGGTGGCGGCCTGATCGGTCTCGTCTGCGGCGTCGCCGTCGGCTTCGTACTCTTCGCCGGGCTTTCGCGCGTACCGATGAAGCGCTTGTTCCAGGTGAGCGGCTGGATCATTCTCTTCATCGCCGCCGGGATGATCGCGCACGGCATCCAGTTCCTGATCCAGATCGGCTATGTGCCGGCGCTTGTGCCCCAGGTCTGGGACAGCGGATTCCTGCTCTCGGGCGGGAGCATGGTCGGGCGTGCGCTCGGCGCGCTTGCCGGCTACACGCCAACGCCCTCATTGATGCAGGTCATTGCCTGGGCCGCGAGCTTCGCCGTGATCGGCGGCTGGATGCTCCAGCGCTCCGGACGCCTCGGCGGCTGGCTGCGCCGCGGGACTGCCCGCCGCATAGCGAGCGAACAAAGCGCGCCATGAAGGTTCGCCTCGCCGGTGTCGCGCTCGGCGTGGCGGCGATATGCGGTCTTGCACTCGCGCCTGCGGCATTCGCCGATTACACGGTGCACTCACCGAATGTAGAACAGGGAGAAAACGAAATCGAATGGAACAGCTTCGCGAGCTGGGGCACCAATCCCGAGAGCGGCGCCATCCAAGCATCGAAATTCGAATTCGGCCGCGGCATGAACGACTTTTGGGCTTCAGAGATCGAGTTCAACTCGGAAAAAGAAGACGGCAACAGTCTTCGTCCCACCGAACTCGAGTGGGAAAACCGTTTTCAACTGACGCCGCAGGGGAAATACTGGCTCGACACCGGACTCTACACCGAGATCGAGTACCAGCGCGGCGGCACATACGAAATCACGGTCGGGCCCACGTTCGGCAAGGACTTCGGGCGAGTCTCGACGCTGCTCAACGTGTTCGCCTCGCATGAGTACGGCAATGATGCGGATTCAGGCGTAGGTCTGGAATATCGCGCGCGCATCGAATACCGTTGGAAACTCGCCTTCTCGCCCTTGATCGAGGCGTACGGCAAGCCCGTCGGGCGGATCGGCGCCTTCGGCCCGCCGGGCGCACCACGCAACCTGATCGGTCCCGGAATCACCGGCAAGGCTTCGCTCGGCGGCGGCAAAGGCCTCCATTGGGCGGTGGTGGCGCTATTCGGCACGAGTAACGCGGCCGCCGATCGCACCCTTGTCGCGCGCATGGAATACGAATTCTTCTGATGGCGCACGCCTACGCCAAGGCGCCCGTCCTGCCCCAAGGGCTGCTATCGAAACGGGTCGAACGCTTCGCATTCAATCACAAGAAGTGGCTGCCGTGGATCCATGCCGCCATGTTCGTAGGCTTTCTGGTGTTGGTGGTCGTGCCGCTCGCGCTGCCCGCGCCAGGCGATCATGCACGCCTGTTTCACAACTTCACGCTTACCGCGAACTTCCTGATCTGGGGCTTGTGGTTTCCGCTGGTGTTCGTGTCGGTGATTTTCACCGGGCGCAGCTGGTGCGGCGTGCTCTGCCCCATGGGCGCCTCTTCGGAATGGTTGAACCGCATCGGGCTCAAGCGCGCAGTGCCACGCTGGATCCGCTGGGAAGGCGCACCGGTCGTGAGCTTCATCGTCATCACCATTCTCGCCCAGACGATAGACGCGCGAAGCTTCCCGCAAGGCATTGCCGAAGTCTTTGGCTTTACACTCGCGTGTGCGCTGATCGTCGGCTTTCTTTACGGCCCGGGCTACCACAAGCGCACATGGTGCCGGCATCTGTGTCCGATCGGACTCACCCTCGGCAGTTTCTCGCGCCTCGGAATCGTGCAGTTCGCACCCAAGGTCCCGCGCCCGGGCGCCGAGACGCTCACCGACAAGGGCGTGTGCCCG
The DNA here is from genome assembly GCA_050739575.1 of Gammaproteobacteria bacterium. GTDB lineage: Bacteria > Pseudomonadota > Gammaproteobacteria > JAKDMP01 > JAKDMP01 > JBOIBN01. Next base: position 1,713 of record JBOIBN010000112.1, on the reverse strand, counting down.
ACCTTCATCGACATCAACCGCAAGCAGGAATCGCGCCACTGCATCGAGTGCCTCCGCTGCGTGCAGCCGAACGCGCACGGCGGGCTTGCGATCAAGCTGCGCGCGCCGGGGAGCGAGGCGGCCAACGTGCGCGATCATCACCCGCATGGCTCCGACATCTGGTTTCTCTTCCTCGGCACCGGCGTCGCGATCGGAGGTTTCCTGTGGCTTACTCTGCCGCTCTACCAAGAGGTACGGCAGGCGCTCGCCGTCTGGGCGATCGACCATAACTGGGTCGCCTTCGTGAGCCCCGGGCCGGCCTGGCTAATGAGCGTGCATCCGGCGGGGCGCGAAGTATTCACCTGGCTCGATTTCTCGATGATCGTCGGCTTCATGCTCGCGACCGCCGTTGCCTTCGCCATCGCCCTTTCCGCCTGCACCGCGCTCGGAAGCTGGATCGCCGGACGTCTCGGCGCTGACGGCGGTTTTCGCTCGCGCTTCCTCGAGCTTGCCTACCAGTTCCTGCCTGTCGCAATGGTGTCACTGGTGCTCGGACTCGGCAGCGAACTCTTCGCGCTCCTGCAACACGGCATAGGCGCGGAGCCCACACGCTATCTCGAACTTGCGCTGTTCGTCGCCGGCCTCCTCTGGAGTCTCATCATCGGCCGCCGTTTGCTGCAACGCCAGGGGCTCGCCGGTACGCGGTTGTCGTTAGCATTGTTGCCGACGGTCCTCGGTTGTGCCGCCGCCGGGCTTGCCTGGTGGCCCGCCTTGTTCGGCGCTTAAAAATGCGCTTTTTTTCATGATAGCTGCGTCGGCTCCGTGCTCGAATCCTCATGTATTCGCACATACACTGCGGTTCTGCGCGCGGTGCCTCCGTGCTCTCACAAAAAATCATTATTTTTAAAGATATTTTTAGTTTATCTTTTACATTGGAAGGAGTCAGCATCATGATTCGCAAACTCTTGGCAGCAAGCGCTTTGGCCGCCCTGCTTCCGCTGGCCACTGCTCACGCCAACGAAACCTCGCTCGGCAAGCCGATCGTAAAAAACGGCATGATCATTGATGCCGTATACCTGCAGCCGGTAAGCATGTCCCCGGTGGTGCCGGGACTCGGAAGCAATCCGGGCGATGCAGACGTGCATCTCGAAGCGGACATTCATGCCGGCAAGAACGAGCCGCACGGTTTCCAGCCTGGCGACTGGATTCCCTATCTCACCGTGTCCTATCTGTTACAGAAACAACACAGCGAATGGCAGGACTTCGGCACGTTCATGGTGATGACCGCCAACGACGGCCCACATTACGGCCAAAACGTCAAACTTGACGGTCCCGGTAAATACACGCTGACACTCAAGATCGAACCGCCACCCTATGCTGCCTTCTTCCGCCACACCAGTAAGGAAACTGGTGTGCCTCCGTGGTGGAACCCTTTCGAAGTAAGCTGGACCTTTGTGTGGGCCGGCAACGGCAAGCTCGGCGGTTACTAATCCGGAACTGCGATGAACAACGCCTCATTAACCTAAGGAAACGGCATGTCTGCACGTAGCCTGTCCTTCACTCTGATCGGCTTGCTTGTCTGTAGCGTAGCGGCATTCGCAGCCGTTACGAGAGTTCCTACGGAAAAGTGGACACTGCGGGTTACGCACATTGGGCTTCGAACTCGATTGGAGAATGGTAGCTCAGTGCTGAGTGTAATCTGCGTGTGTTGTAAAAGTCGATGTAGCTGCGTAT
>JBOIBN010000111.1:0-6068 GCA_050739575.1 Gammaproteobacteria bacterium | reverse complement strand
CCACCCTGGCTGAGCTTGTCAAACCGGTTCTGAAGGTCAAAGAATCCGAGTTGCATCTTCATGCCGTATTCTAACAAACATGGTCTACAGAATGAGCGTCAAACGGGCAATTTTTCGAGGTGCCCTATACTCTCGAGAGGCCGAGTTAAGGTCTACCGATGTTCGCAGGACGATGCAGAATCCTTCGGTGCTATTGCTCGCGCGTACAACGGCTTCGATCTGATTATTGATGACGGTAGCCATATTAATCGCCATCAGATTGTTTCGTTTCAGATATTATTCCCATGGCTAAAGGATGGTGGCATTTACGTCATTGAGGATACGCGGACAAGCTATTGGCCAGCGTATGGAGGAGGGGAGCTTGGCGCCGAAGGCTATGAGAATTCAGCGACAAGTTTTTTTAAGGGACTGGTTGATGGGCTGAATCACGCGGAATATATTTCAAACACAGACCTCCCAAGGTCACAGTTTTGCGAAGATATTACGGGTATCTATTTCGAACACAATCTGATACTTGTTAAGAAGGGTAGAAATATTTCTCGGTCCAACTTCAAGTTGGAAAGAGACGCAGCCCGCTTAAAGGCAGGCGTGGCATCGGAGGCGGGGTTACTTGAATGAATTCGCTTTGCGAATGCGACACTAGGAAAGTGCGTGTTGTGCTTGCTTCGTACTACTTGCGACCGGACGAAATGCTGCAGCTGGCGAGGCAAGCGTTCCGTCATTGGCCGGGTGTGAAGTTTGACCTATATTCAACGAACACAGCTCACGGAGGTACGGCGCTGTCAACGCATAAGTGTCGCGTGGTGCCGAACGAATTAAATGATTTCTCCGCCTACAGCGCGGCATGTGCAGACTTGGTGCGAGGCGGGCTGCGGTTCGGAGGTGGCGATGTCTTTATATTCGCGAACGACACCCTATTTCTGAAACATCCAGCGCCGTCATTGCTGCGGCTTTTGCGACGAACCCTGCCGTCCGTGCGGGAGGCGGCTGTTCCAATACTCAGTGGCAAGGCAGATAGCTATCGGGCGTTGTTGCAGACCAGTCCATTTGCGGTCGGACTGGATCGGTACGTCGCGACGTTTTTGTTCGCCACGAATGCCCAAGGGGTAAGTCTCCTAGACGCAGTCTTCCATTCAGTTGAGACAAAGGTGCTGTTGGATGGCGTCGCCTCGATGATAGGGGCAGGTGTGCCTAAGAAGTTCTTCGCCTTTTTGCGCATGCACCTAGGGGATTCCGCGTCGGTCTTCGCCTGGCATGGCGAGAGAGCGCCGGAAATGATCAGCCGCAAAGCGTGCTGCGTGCTACTGGAACATCTCGTTTCGGCGAAGTTTTTCGAGGAAGGCTTTCTCGCGCCCATAAACTCGAGCGCGATCTTGAACGGCGGAATGCTGGCAAGCTACGCGATCCGCGGCGTGAAGCGCAAAATCGCACGGCGGCGCGATAGATTGGACTGATTTGGTGATTGATGGCGACGCGTTTGAATGCGTCATCCGGAGTTTTGAGACCTGAGGGCGTTTTGTCTAATTTCATGCGGTCAACGGTTGGCGTGCCCGGAAGCCGGATATTCAGGGGCAGACGAAAATGGCAGTAAGTGCAGTCAGGCAATCAGGTGAGGCGAGTGACTACGAGCGCGAGGTTAGCATAGCGCAGCTCGCGTTTGCGCTTTGGCGGTGGAGAATTTGGCTTGCGATTGCGGCCATAGTATGCGGGGCAAGCGGAACCATCATAGCGACGATATTACCAAGGAAGTACGAAGCCACGGTTCTTGTCGCGCCCGTTTCGCGTCGCGAAGGTCTTGGAGTCTCGGTGCTGAATTCCATGGCGTCGCAATTTAGTGGTCTCGCGTCGCTTGCTGGATTGTCGCTGTCGGAGGGTAGCAGTCAACGATCAATCGCGATAGCAACACTTGAGTCGCACTCGCTTACCGAAGCCTTCATCCGAAAGAATGACCTGGTGCCTGTTCTCTTTAAGAGCAGGTGGGATGTGAAGGAAAAGCGCTGGGACTCTCCAAAGCCTCCGACAACGTGGCTTGCGGATCGGTATTTCGCAAGAGAGATCCGCAAGGTTTCGGAAGACAGGAAGTCAGGTTTGGTGAGCTTGACAATTACCTGGACTGACCCGCGGGTGGCTGCGGATTGGGCGAACGCTCTGATAGTAATGACGAATCAGAAGCTTAGGGAGCAGGCTATCACTCAGGCGGAGCGGGCGATCGCATACCTCAAGGGACAAGCGGAGAATACCAAGGTTGTGGAATTACAGACCGCCATATATTCCCTGATGAGGACGGAAATCGAGCAGGAAATGATCGCCAGAGGCAGACAAGAGTATGCATTGCAGGTTATCGATCCGGCAATTGCACCGCAAATCCGTTCTTCACCGATTACCATTCTTTGGGCGCTAGGGGGCGCGCTAATAGGACTAATAATCGTCGGGGGGGTAGTGCTCATAAAGGAGTGCTCGTAAGCGACAAGCGGTGCGGGTGAAGACTTTTGGGTGAGCAGCGACAGTTGACCGGATTTGCGCGACGCATCTCGAATCCCCTGCAAGAGCGATGGCGTCATCTCGACTGCTCATGTCGCCCGGATTGCGAGCATTCGTTTCGACTTCGGGCTAGTCGTCAACAAACACCGCTCCTAAGTGACATCTGCGGACCACGACGTGCAGCCTCTCGGAGGCGACGTTCGCCTGTTGGGTCATCGGGCCTCCGGGCCAACGCGAGAAGCTCGCGCGCCGGACGCACGCGTTCCCTTTCTATCCTGTCGGCACGCCGGTAGGACATCGCACGATGCCGCAAGATGTTCGCCTCCATCTGGGTGCGGTACAGTCCAACCGCTCAGAACTTGAGACTTATCATCGCTCGGGCAAGATTCATGACCACCGGCAGCAGGGCTTCGACGTGCAAGATAAGGCTGCTAGGGAACGTCACTGCCGCGTGCTAGTCGACAATTGCTTTGCTGCCAATGAATCGAAAGGCAACGATTCCATGGCTCTCTCGCCCGAATTTGCGGTTGGAAAGCGCTCGGATAGTGTAGGCACAGATCAGCAGCGTGAGCGCCACGGCCGACTGAGACTGGTTGGGCCCCCCCCCGCGTCAGAATAGTTGTCGCTCCAATAGAACCCGGAACCTGCTGGCGGCAATAGAGGACAACAATGGCTCGATACGGACAAGCATTCAAGGACAGAGCGGTGGTGAGGTTATTGCCGCCGGAGAGCGCAGCAGTGCATGAGGTTGCGCGGGAAGTGGGTGTCGGGGTGCAGACCTTGGAGCGGTGGCGGGAGGATGCGCAGTCCAGGCCCGCCCGAGGGCGGGCCTGGACTGCGGGCGGCCGTCTTGAGGCGCTGATCACCACAGCCGCGATGAGCGAGGCGGGCAAGGGCGCGTGGTGCCGCGAGCACGGTGTGTACCCGATGGAGTTGGAGCAGTGGCGAGGCAGCGCGACAGCGGCACTGGCTGAGCCGGAGGAGGCCCGGGCCAGCCCACAGGCGACCCGACAGGACCGCAAGCGCATCAAGGAGCTCGAACGCGAGCTGCTGCGCAAGGATCGCGCTCTGGCGGAGACAGCGGCACTGTTGGTGCTGTCAAAAAAAGTCGCGGCGATCTTCAACAAGGGCGAGGACGAATGATCGGCCTCGAAGATCGCCAAGCCCTGGCTCAACACATCCACACCGCCCATACGGCAGGCGCGCGGCTGCGGCTGGCCTGCCAGACCGCGGGCATTGACCTGCGCACCCTGCAGCGCTGGAAGGTCCACGACGGGCTCGTGGCCGGGGATGGCAGGCCGCAGGCCGTGCGCCCCCTGCCCAGCCATGCGTTGAGCCCGGCCGAGCGGGCGCAACTGCTTAGCGTGGCCAACGAGCCGCGCTTCGCGGCGGTGCCGCCGGCGCGCATCGTGCCCATGCTGGCCGATGAGAGCCTCTACCTGGCCAGCGAGTCCAGCTTCAGCCGCGTGCTGCGCGCGCACGGACAGAGCGTCCATCGTGGCCGCGCCAAGGCGCCCCGCGCCGGGCGCCCGCCCACCACCCACATCGCCACCGCCACCCGCCAAGTGTGGTGCTGGGACATGACCTACTTGCCGGCCATAGTGATGGGCCGTTGGTTCCACCTCTACCTGATCCTGGACCTGTACAGCCGCAAGATCGTGGGCGCAGAGGTGCACGACACGGACGACTCCGAGCATGCCGTGCATCTGGTGCGCCGTGCAGCGCTGGCTGAGGACATCGGGACCCTCACCGCCAAGCCCGTACTGCACGGTGACAACGGCTCCACGCTCAAGGCCACCACCGTGCTGGCAATGCTCAACTGGCTGGGCGTAAAGACCTCCTACTCCCGGCCCCGCGTGAGCGACGACAACGCCTATGCCGAGTCGCTGTTCCGCACCGCCAAGTACCGCCCTGAGTTCCCGGCCAAGGGCTTCGCTGATCTCAACGCGGCTCGCGCCTGGGCGGAAGGCTTCGTGCACTGGTACAACCACGACCATCGACACAGCGGCATCCGCTACGTCAGCCCCGCTCAGCGCCACGCCGGTGAAGATCTCCCAATCCTGGCCGCTCGGCATGCCTTGTACCTGCGGGCCCGTGCTCTCAACCCCGCTCGCTGGTCCGGCCGTACACGCAACTGGTCGCCCATCGGCGCGGTGACCCTCAACCCCGAGCGCGACTCGATCATCAAGACCCACTCTGCCGACATACCGAGTCAGCCATCGGCTGCATGAATGAGGCGACAACTACCTTGACACGCGCCGATACCCACAGGTTATCTACCTGCACGGATCGGTGGACCACTACACAGATCAAAACATCGAGGAAGAAACACGGCGCCTGAACCCGGCGCTCGTAGAAAACCTCTATCCCATTCTGCGCGATCACCCTCTCGTGGTGATCGGATACCGCGGCGCCGAGGCATCGGTCATGCAACACCTCTTGGCGGAACAAGCTGATCGATGCGCGGGATTCCGGAGGGGAATCTATTGGTGCCACCGTGAGGATGAGCCTCCAACCGCGGAGGTGCTACTGCTGGCCGAACTCGCAGCCAATCTTGGAAGCAATTTCCAATTCGTAAAGATCGATGGCTTCGATGAACTGATGGATGAGCTGTCCGGCCAACTTCCCGACTTGCTCGCCAACGCAGCCACAAACGCCGGCCCCACCATTGCTGCGGGTATTCACGTTGCCGTGCATGATCTTGAAGCCTCGCCGCTATCTCTTGCACAGCTCAACCGGTCACTCCTGAAAGCCAAGGTGATTGCGTATTGCGAGGCGGTTCGGTTGCCGGCCCCCACGATGTCGAATGACGAATCCACACTTGCAGCGATGGCTGAGCGAAACCTCGCCGTACGGTCGAACGGCCCCGGCGGCCACCCAAACTCCTCCACCTGTGGCCACCTGAAAATCCTCCACCCCTGAGGCAGTGAACTAGCGCCGGTCGGCGCCGGGCTGAGCTGCGGCGGGACGTTACGCTGTGCCCCTTTTGCGCGAAGGGGGCGAGGAGTTGAACGTCTTGAAGCCGCATGTACGGATCACGATCGCGACGCTCCTGCGCGCGGGCACGGGCCAGAGGGAGATCGCACGGGTGACGGGGGTGGACCGCAAGACCATCCGCCGCTACGCGAGCGAGGCAAATTCCCCCGGGGTGGCCACCGGCTCTGATGCCGGGATAGCGCAGGCCGAGGGAGCTGAAAATCCCCCACCCCGGCCACCGGCTCGGATAGCGAAGCTGGCCGCCTCGGCCTGCGAGGAACACCGCGAGTGGATCGAGCAGCAGGTGGCCGTGGGCCGCAATGCGCAAGCCATTTACCAGGACCTGGTGGAGCAGCGCGGCTTCGCGCACCGGTACAACTCGGTGAAGCGCTTCGTGCGGGCGCTCAAGGCACGCGAGCCGGAGCGCTTCGACGTTCTGGCCTCGCTCCCGGGCGAGGAGGCACAGGTCGACTACGGCCAGGGCGCCGTAACCGGTAAGCCCGGGGCGTCTGGTCTACGCGGCGAGGGTATGCAAGGCTGAGCGCAGCGGGTTCGCGGCGAAGCACTGCTTCCATAGCCGCGGGGTGAGCCCGGCGACATGGGAGGCGGGA
>JBOIBN010000110.1:0-6516 GCA_050739575.1 Gammaproteobacteria bacterium | reverse complement strand
GTGCCGGCATGGCCGACGCCGAGCGTGTCGTAAGGACTTTCCTCGCGCCGCGGAAACGGTGCAAGCCCTTCGAACATGCGGATCGTGTGCAGCCGGTCGCGACGGCCGGTGAGCACCTTGTGCGGATAGGCCTGGTGGCCAACGTCCCACACCAGCCGGTCGGCGGGCGTGTCATAAACATAGTGCAGCGCGACGGTCAACTCCACCGTGCCGAGCCCGGCGGCGAAATGCCCGCCGATGCCGCTCACCGTCTCGATCAGATAGGCGCGGAGTTCGCGCGCGACCGCCTCCAGGCGTTCCTCGGGCAGGGCGCGCAAATCTGCCGGCGATTCGATCCGGGCCAGCAGGGGATAACGTCGAGCATCAATCAACGACGCGGCCTAGAGTTACGGGAGGGCTCCCATTATCGCGGTCTTGCCGGGCCGATTCAAGCGTTCGCCCGTCAATCCGGGCTCTCGGCGGGATTCAGAAGCGGAAATGCGCAGCCGGAGGGAGCCTTTCAGCTTATAGATGTTTTCGGGCGAGCAAGGGGACTCCTGTCACGCCTTATTCCTGAGACGATCAGCGCAGCATTGCCAGTTCACGGTCCCCTTTGGCACACGCCTTGGCGAGAGGCTGTGTGAGCCAGTCTCGCAAAAACGGACACATGAATTGAGGCGCAACATTTAATCCTTTCAAAATTGATCGGTAGCGATAGTCCGATGTCCGGGTAGCTGTGCTGCTGTCGAACAGATTGAGCGAGCGGTTGGAGAGAACCGCCATCTATGGGCAGTTCTGAGTCAGGTAGGTTGCGTAGTCCGATGTATTGACGTTCGCTTCGGTCAGGTACACCCCCGACAGGAAAGTCTGGCTCAGCACGGCGGCGACATCATAGCCCTTGACCGTGCAGGCGAGCAGCTGCTGGTCGGCGTCGAAGTCGTCGTTCAGCCAGCGGTCGAACCAGGCCTCCACGAAGTAGGCGAGTGTCTGCAACTGATTGCTGCTCCCGCCGTTGACGCCGTCGCCGAAGGTGGCGTGCGCGTAACCCTGCATGACCAGTTCTACCGAGGGAATCTGGTTGTCGCGCCACCAGCTCCATCCGGTTTCCTTGATGTCCGCCCCGTCGTTTTGCGGGTTGTCCGGGCAGACCTCATCCATGGCGAAGCCGAGCGCCGGCACGAGCGGCGTCGTCGGATACTGCGCGGGCGGCACGCATCCCTGTCCGGCTGCACCGGCATCGCCCGCGAGCCAGTGCTTGAGGTTGTCCAACGCCGCGACCGCGTGTACGGCGTAAGCCTCCGGCAGGCTCGGCACGTAACTGGCCGCCGAGGAGCCTTCGGAGTAGCCGACGATTCCGATCACCGCCGGGTTGGTGTAGCGGTAAAAGGGGTTTTGCGCCGAGCCGAGAAAATCAATGGCGCTCACGACCGCATCGAAGTCCACGCCCAGCGTGTCGGGGATGACGTTGTAAGGCTGGGTGTACACGATGGCGACGAATCCGGCGCCCGCAAGCGCCCGCGCCATGTACCACAGACTGCATTGGTTTCCATTGTGGCCGTGCTGCAGAACCACGGCCGGCCGCGGGCCTCGATAGGTTCGGGTATCGGCGGGCCGCAGGATCGTGCCGCTGAAAGTGGGCGGCAGCGTGGAAGGATCATAGTAGGGCGGCGTTTCCCCGAGTGGTATCGAAGGGAACGTGACCGCTTGTGCATAGAACGGTCCTTCCCAAGTGAAATTTCCCTTACCGGGACAGGGATTATAGGTGTGCTGCGGCGTGGTGGCCGGAGTCTGCGAAAGCTGTGCAGCACTTCCCTCCCCGCCGCAGCAGGCCCAGAGGAGTGCGCACAAGAACCCGGCTCCTATCGCAAATAATGCATTTCTTGCCGGCATGATCACTTTCCTCTTTGCGTAACGGCTCGGGAATGGCACAGGACGGAGAGGGCAAGAGTAAAAGCGAGAAGTGATAAGGAGCGGCTTGTTTTCGGCCTGTGTCCGTGCGATTTACGAATAGGTGCAATATTTAAGCGCAATTTAACACGTTTGTGCCCGAGAAGGTTCGATCGGGCAGCCTCGATGATTCGATGCAACGCAACCTAAAAATCAAAGCCCGCCAAAGCGGGCCTTGATCGAGTGTGTCAATGGGCTCAGAGTGAGCTGGCCTCGAAAAAGTGAACGCATGAATTATGCGGCGGCATTGATTATTCGTAAATTCATTGGCAAGCGATAGCTCAATGTCCGGTATAGCCCGGACTTGCTCACGAGGATGTAACACTTGCGACCGGAGCGCGGACCCGGCTGTGCAATAATCCTTTCGTGTCTGATAAAAAGTCGTTGATTGGTCGCGGCGCCCGCGCGCTGTATCCCTGGCGGATTCCGCCGCGCGGTTGGCTGGACATCCTTCGGCGGATAAGCCACGAAATGTGGCGCGATCACATCTTTCTCGCCGCCGCAGGCGTAGCCTTTCTCGCGATCTTCGCGCTACTTCCGACACTCTCCGCGCTGATCTCGCTCTACGGCTTGGTGACCTCGCCGCAAGAGCTGCAACATTAGTTGCATGCTCTGGGATCGGTGGTGCCGCCGGGGCTTGTGAAGACACTCGGAAATAATCTACACGGAATCGCACAGCATTCCGGTCTTGCACTGGGTTTCGGCATCGTACTGAGCGTCGCGGTCGCCTTGTGGGTGTCCGTCCGCGGCATGATGGGAATCATCAGCGCGCTCAATATCGTCTATGACGAAACGGAACGCCGGAGCTTTCTGGCACTGGTAGCGACGGCGACCGCGCTCGCCGTGGGTGCACTGCTGTTCTGGATCGTAGCCTTGCTGCTCGTCGTCGGTACGCCGTTTGTGTTGAGCTGGCTCGGTCCGCATACGCCGATGGTCGATCTGCTGATCCGGGCCGTGCGCTGGGTACTGATCACCGTGACCGCGCTCGTCAGTATGACGGTGCTGTATCGTTTCGGTCCCAGCCACAAGCAGCCGCGCTGGGAATGGCTGAGCGTGGGTTCGATGGTGGCCACGTTGCTGTGGCTGGCCGCTTCGGTCGGTCTGTCGTTCTACGTCACGCACTTCAGCAATTTCGGCAGCGTCTATGGTTCGCTGGGCATCCTGGTGGTGCTGCAGATTTGGTTTTTCCTGACCGCGTTCGTTTTTCTGCTGGGCGCCGAATTCAACATCGAAACGGAGCGGCAGACAGAACAGGACATCAGCGATTAGCTCGGGCCGAACGGATTCCGCTTTTGCCGTCAGGCGGCCTTTCGCAGCGGCTCCGGTTCTGGTACGCGGGACGGTGCGGCCGGGGCGGTCGGCGCGCGTTCAGGTTCCGCGGGCCGCGTGCGTCGCGAAGGTGTCGGGCGCAACCGACGCCGGGTATCCATCGTGGTCTGCGGCCAAAAGTTTGTAATTACGAAGCGCATAGTTATTCTCCGATGTGGATTAGACGCATACGATAGGGAACGAGGATGACCCGGCAATGACTTGCCGGTGACATGGCCGTGCCCCCCTTCCAAAGTCGTTACTTTGCAGCCGGCTGATGTTTCTAAGAGGCTATCCGTTAAAATAAGCAGTTGGCGCGGGATGCCCGTATTTTTTGGTTTTCCCTGGCTGAATCCGGCGCCCGACTGCCGCGCCTTGACAGGTTTTGACCCGAATCCATGAAAAGCATCACCGAACGCACCCAGACCTCGCCGCTTTACGGCGGGAGTGCGCCGTTCGTGGAATCCCTCTACGAAGCTTGGCTGGCCGATCCGGGTTCGGTTTCCGAGGGCTGGCAGCGCTATTTCGATCGCAGCGGCGAGCGTGGCGATCGCCCGCGCATGCCGGTAGAGGCCGAACTGGCCGCACGCGCCCATGCTCCCCGGCGCGCCGCGATTCAAGCTGGCGGCGGCGACGGCGGCGCGGGGCAGCGTCTGCTCGACGCCTGGCGGCTGCTCGGCCACCTTACGGCGCGCATCGATCCCCTGGATTTGCGGGAAATCCCGAAGATCGGCGAACTCGAACCCGCCGGGCAGGGCTTGGGCGAAGGCGATCTCGACAAACCGGTCGAAACGGACTGGGCTGGGCGCCGCGACTCGCGCCCTCTCGGCGAATTGTTCGCCGCGATGCGCAAGGTTTACGGCGGGCACACCGCCATCGAGTTCACCCATGTATCCGATCCCGACGAATGGCATTGGCTGGCCGAGCACATCGAAGGTGGCGACGGCGACATCGAACTGAGCAAGGCGGAGCAGGGTCTCGTGCTCGCCGAACTCTCGGCCGCCGAGGGACTGGAAAAGTATCTGCATCGCCGCTTCGTTGGCCAAAAACGTTTTTCGCTCGAAGGCGGCGATACCCTGATCCCGGTGTTGAACGATTTGTTCCGTCGCGCCGGCGAAAGCGGCGTGAAGGAAATCGTGATCGGCATGGCCCATCGGGGCCGACTCAACGTGCTCGTCAACATTCTCGGCAAGTCGCCCACGGAGATTTTCTCCGAGTTCGAAGGTGGGACAGCACAGACCGATCGCTACGATTCGGGCGACGTCAAATACCATCTCGGCTATTCCTCCGACGTCGAAACCGCGGGCGGCCCGGTGCATCTGGTGCTGGCTTTCAATCCCTCGCATCTCGAAGCCGTGGATCCGGTGGTCGAGGGTTCGGTGCGCGCGCGCCAGGACCGCGCCGGCGACGAGCGCGGCGCGCGCGTGTTGCCGGTGCTGATACACGGCGATGCCTCGATCGCCGGCCAAGGCGTAGTGATGGAAACGCTCCAGATGTCGCAGACCCGCGGCTTCGGCACCGGCGGCACCGTGCACATCGTGCTGAACAACCAGATCGGATTCACCATCAGCAATCTGGATGACGCGCGCTCCAGTTGCTACAGCACCGATGTCGCAAAGATGCTCGAAGCGCCGGTGCTGCACGTCAACGGCGACGATCCCGAAGCGGCGCTTGCGGCTATTCGTCTCGCCTTCGCTTATCGCCAGCGCTTCGGCAAGGATGCCTTCGTGGATCTCGTCTGCTACCGTCGCCAAGGTCACAACGAGGCCGACGAGCCGGCCGTGACCCAGCCGCGCATGTACCAGGTGATCCGCAGCCATCCGACGCCGCGCGAACTGTACGCCGAACAACTGGAGAAAACGGGTCTCATCGCCGGGAAGGATGCCGACGCACTCGTCGAACGCTACAACACCGGTCTCGACGAAGGCCGCGTTATGGACGAGGCCACGCTCAAGCGCGTGCAGGGCGAGTTTACCCAGACCGATTGGCGCGAGTTCAAGGGCCAAAGCTGGGATCAGAACGTGGATACCGGCGTGTCGGCGGAGCGCTTGCGCGAACTCGGCGACAAGCTCTTCAGCGAGCCCGAAGACTTCACGCTGCACGGCCGCGCCGAGCGCGTGGTGAGCGAGCGGCGGAAGATGATGGCTGGAGAAGTTCCGATCGACTGGGGCTGTGCGGAAAATCTCGCCTATGCGAGCTTGGTAACCGAGGGTTTTTCGGTGCGCCTCACGGGGCAGGACACGGTGCGCGGTACTTTCTTCCACCGTCACGCGAGCTACTTCGACAGCGAAACGGGCAAGGCCTGGACGCCGCTCAATCATTTATCCAAAGACCAGGCGCCGTTCATGGTGTACGACTCGCTCCTTTCCGAAGCGGCGGTCGTCGGCTTCGAATACGGCTACGCCACAGCGCGGCCGAAGGCGCTGGTGTTGTGGGAGGCGCAATACGGCGATTTCGCCAACAACGCGCAGGTGATGATAGACCAGTTCATCAGTTCCGGCGAGGCGAAATGGGGACGTTTCTGCGGGCTCGTGCTGCTTCTCCCGCACGGCTACGAGGGCGCGGGGCCGGAACATTCCTCGGCGCGGCTCGAACGCTATTTACAACTTTGCGCCGGGAACAACATGCAGGTCTGCGTGCCGACCACGGCCGCGCAGATTTTCCACTTGTTGCGCCGCCAGGTCGTGCGCCGTTTCCGCGCGCCGCTCATCGTCATGTCGCCCAAAAGCCTGCTGCGCCACAAGCTGGCCGCCTCCACGCTCGAGGATCTGTCGGCGGGCGGCTTCCGGCTCGTCATTCCCGAAACCGAACAACTCGATCCGAAACGGGTGCGGCGCGTAGTTTTCTGCAGCGGCAAGGTCTATTACGAACTGCTCGCGCGCCGCGGCGAGGACGATGGTCCCGACGACGTCGCGGTCGTTCGCATCGAGCAGCTTTATCCTTTTCCGCGCGAGGCTTATGCGGCGGAGATCAATCTCTATCGCGATGCCCGCGAAGTCGTCTGGTGTCAGGAGGAGCCCGAGAATCAGGGTGCCTGGTACCAGATTCGCCATCGTCTGCAGGAGCCGCTTACCCGGCGTCAGACGTTGATTTATGCCGGGCGCGAAGCCTCCGCGGCGGCGGCCACCGGCTATGCCAGTCAGCATCGGGCCGAGGAACGCGCGCTGGTCGAAGAGGCGCTCGGCCTTGGAGAACGCAGCGCCGTACAAGGCAAGGTCACAAGAATGGAGTCGCAATGAGTATCGAAATCAAGGTTCCCGAACTGCCCGAATCCATCAGCGA
>JBOIBN010000109.1:0-6631 GCA_050739575.1 Gammaproteobacteria bacterium | reverse complement strand
CGGCCTGCTTCAAAATGCCCATGATCTGACTGTCGCTGAATCGAAACTTCTTCACGTAGAACCTCCTCGCTCCAATAAGAGAAAATTCTACTTCTGAATACCGCTACTTTCGGGGGGGATTACCGATGGAGTGGTCGATCACTTAGCCGGAGTCTATGCCGACGGCGACCGCCCGGAACTGCGGATAGCAAGCGTCATGGGGACTCAATGTTAGCATCCCAAAACTGCCGAGGTCATCGCGGCGGAGTACGGTGTCAGTCGTGAGGCGGTGAAACGTGTCGAGAAGTTCGCCGCTGAGGCGAACGCCTCGCCGGAGCTACTTGAGGTGATCCGCGAACAAGTTAGCAGACAGGCGTTTCCCGACTCGGTAAAAGGGAGCCAGCCAATACACTGTAACGCCGCAAAGGGGGTCCTTACGGACCCTTCGGGTTTACCCCTAGGTTTACCCCTAATCAGATTTTCGCTATCGTTTCGCCGCCGTGTATCGCGTAACTTATTGATTTAACTGGTGCTGGCGGAGAGAATCGAACTCCCGACCCGCTGTTTACAAAACAGCCGCTCTACCGACTGAGCTACGCCAGCTTTATCTGCGAATCCGAATTGGGGTAAAGTTTAACGCGTGCCGGGGAGGCGCGTCGCAAACACCGAGACGAATTAGGATTCAGGACACCGCGCGCATTCAGAATGCAGAGCGCGCTGGTTTTCAGCCATCCGCCAGCAATTCGAGACCGTCGAGCACCAGTTCGGGCGCCTGCGACCACCCCGTGCCCAGTCGTACCCTTACCGCAGAAGCATCACCACCGGTAATCAACATCGCCTTCGGCGGACCGTAGCGCGCCGCCGTTTTCTCGGCCACATACGCGAGCAGGCCGGCGACGGCAGCAAGCGTGCCGCCCGCAATTCCCAGCTCCGTATCCGTTCCGAAGAGGGGCGGAACCGGCGCAAACTCGCTGGTCAGGGCCAACCGGGTACCGTTCGCCAAGGCTGCGCGCATCAGCCCCAAACCCGGCGCGATCAGACCGCCCACATGTCGGCCTCCCTCGGCGACATAATCCACCGTTACGGCGGTACCGCAATCGGCGATCAGTACGCCGCCGCCGTGCGCACGATAGGCAGCGACGAGAGCCGCCCAGCGATCGATGCCGAGACGCGCCGGTTCCGCGTAGACGTTGCGCACGCCGTATGCCTCGCGGATTGCGACGAGTTCTCGTGGCGTGACGTCCCAGGCCGCACGGCAGACAGAGAGAAATTCCGCTGTGACGGGCGTGACGGCAACGCTGCCGACCACGACTTCATCCGGGGGCTCGTTACTGGCTAATGCCTGCATCAAGCAACGTCCAGGCTCGCCTGCATGCAAAAGCGCGCCGGAACCGGCTGCGCCGCGCCAGGCGATGCGGCTACTACCGAGATTAATGATCAGGCGGTCGGCCATTTGTCGAGCGAAACATCGCCCGCCGCGTGTTCGAAGCGACCGGCGGAAGTATCGAGGATCAGTCTTCCGGATTCGGAAATGCCGCGTGCAATGCCCGAATTCGAACGCATCGCCTCGTGCAGATTTACCCGCTGCCCGGCCAGCACATCTAGCGCGGCGAATTCCCGCGCGAACGGTGCGAAGCCTTCAGCATCGAAGCGGTCGAGCGCATTCGCGAGCGCTATCGACAGCAACGCAGCAAGCCGATTGCGCTGCGGCGGGGGTCCGCCGAGTTCGGCCAGCGCCGCGGCGCTTCGTCCGTGCAACTCCGGCGCGGCATGCACGTTGAGCCCGAGCCCGATCGCGACGCGCGGGGCGGCGCCACCGGCGGCTTCGACCAGCACCCCGCCGAGCTTGCGTCCGTGGACGTACAGATCGTTGGGCCATTTGAGTCCGATGCCACAATAACCGGCACCGAGCAAGGCGTTCGTCGCCGCGGTCGCCATCGCAATGGCGAGCGCGTCAAGCCGCGTGCTCGGGGCCGGTGTGCCGAACGACAATGCAAGTCCTCTCCCGAAGGATTGGACCCAGGCGTTGCCGCGGCGTCCACGACCGGCGGTTTGCGCCTCTGCAACGCAGAGCACGCGGCCCGTCTTCGCACGAACCCAATCGTTGGTGGACGAACACACGCGCAGGACTGTCACTGAGAACGACGGATGCTGCGGCAACGCGGCACGGATCGCAGTCGCATCGAGCGGATCGGAAAGCTGCAAGGCGATCCCATCCCCGCTTTCCACGAGCGATGCGCCGAGCGCGCCGAGATCCGCGGTCGCCGCCGCGAGCCGTTCATCGGTCCAGCCGCCGAGCCGTGCCCTGAGCGTTGCCAGCGCGAGCGGACGCGTGGCGGAGATAAGCTGCTCCGCGAGGGCGTCGAGATCCGCGGAATCAGCGCGAAGCACGGCGGATGACGCGCACGCGCTCGAAGCAATGTTCTTCCCCAGCGGCCAGCCGGCGGATATTGTCGCGATGGGTGTACACGAGAAAGAGCGCGAGAAAGATTGCAAACCCGAGCAACGCGGGCCAGTCGAGCGCGAATCGGACGGCAACAAAGATCGGATAGACGACGACTCCCGTCAAGGTCGCAAGAGCGACGTAGCCGCTGAGGAGCAGCACCAGAATCCACATGCCGAGTATGGGCGCAAGCGCGAGTGGCGAAAGTATGACGATGGCGCCCAATGCGGTGGCGAATCCCTTGCCGCCGCGAAAGCGGAACCACACCGGAAACACGTGCCCGACAACGACCGCCGCGGCGCAGGCCGCCGGCAGCCAGTAAAGGCTTGCCGGCGCCAGGCGGGGAAGCAGCAGGACGGCGATCACGCCCTTGGCCGCATCGAACGCGAATACGACGACTCCGAACACCGGACCACGCGCGCGCAGCGCATTGGTCGCCCCCGCATTACCGCTGCCGAACTCGCGCAGGTTCACGCCGGCGAGCCGGCCCAGCACCAATCCGCCTGGGACGGCGCCGAGCAGATAGGCCAACAGGATGGCGAGAGCAGCCCAGAAAATAATCATGTGTCCTTCCTCGGCGGCCATTGTACGAAGTCGGCGCCGCCGATGTCTCCGCTTATCCGCTCAAAACTGTCGGCAGGATATTCAGCCACGAAAGCTCGCCTGCAGCAGGATTCCAGCGAACACGGCGGCGCCGAACCAGTTGTTGTTTATGAACGCCTGGAAACAACGTCCCGGTTCGCGTTCCCTGACCAGCCACTGCTGGTAAAGCGAGAAGCAGGCAGCTGCGCCGAGACCCCAGTAATAAACCGGCGCGAGCGCAAACCGCAGTCCGACAATCGCAAGTCCGGCAAGTACCGCAACTTGCAGGATTCCGACGATCGTGCGATCCAGTTTGCCGAACAGAATCGCGGTGGACTTTACGCCAATCCGCTCGTCGTCGGGACGGTCGGCCATGGCGTAGAAGGTATCGTAAACCGTTGCCCAGAGCACGTTCACCATGAGAAGCAGCCAGCAGACCGGCGGCAGCACACGGGTCTCGGCCGCGAAGGCCATGGGTATCCCCCACCCGAAGGCGACGCCAAGATAAAGCTGCGGTAACTGCGTGACCCGCTTCATGAACGGATAGCTCACGGCCAGAACGACGCCGGGAATGGCGAGCAATAAAGCGAGACGGTCGAGCGTGAACCAGGCGAGCACGAACGCGGCGAGTGCGAAAACGACAAACACTACGACGGCCTCGAACGGACGGATCTCGCCGGTCGCGAGCGGACGTGAACGCGTGCGCCGTACGTGTGCGTCAAAACCGCGGTCGGCGAAGTCGTTGATAGCACATCCCGCGGAGCGCATGAGAAACGTGCCGACGACGAAAACCACGAAGTAGCGCGGCGCGGGATGCCCGTCGGCTGCGAGCCACAACGCCCACAAGGTCGGCCATAGCAGGAGAAACGTGCCGATGGGGCGATCGAGACGCGTAAGACGTGCATAAGCTCTGAGACGTCGTTTGATATTTCCCCTGTTCTCAGGCTCGTGCATAACGCAGGTCCGCTCCCAGCCAAAAGTTGATCAGCGCTTCGACTTCGGAGGGCTCCTCCGCGAACAGGCATTCGGCGACCCGAGGAACGCGGGCAAGCAGATCGCGATCGCGCGCGAGATCGGCGACCTTGAGTCGTGCGAGACCAGCCTGGCGCGTGCCGGCAAACTCGCCGGGACCGCGCAGCCTGAGGTCGGCCTCGGCAATCGCAAAGCCGTCGTCGGTCGCGCGCAACGCGGCGAGACGTTCGCGCGCCCGCGGCGAAAGCGGTGAGCGGTACAGCAGCACACAGTGACTCGCATCGGCTCCGCGCCCGATGCGTCCACGCAATTGATGCAGTTGCGCGAGACCGAGACGTTCGGCATTCTCCATCACCATCAGCGTCGCGTTCGGCACGTCCACCCCCACCTCGATCACGGTCGTCGCCACCAGCAGCCCGATTTCTCCGGCGACGAACCGGCGCATGATCGCATCTTTTCCCGCCGCCGCCAGCCGTCCGTGGATCAAGGCCACCCTAACGTCGGGCAACGCCACAGTAAGTACTGCGGCACTCTGCTCCGCTGCCTGCGCTTCGAGAACCTCGGACTCCTCGATCAACGGGCATACCCAGTAGGCCTGCTGACCGGCGGCGACGAGCCGGCCGATACGTGAAACGAGTTCGTCGCGGCGTTCCTCGCTCATCACCGCCGTTACGACAGGCTTGCGTCCGGGCAGACGTTCGTCCAGCGTGGAAACATCGAGATCCGCGTACAGGGTCATGGCTAGCGTGCGCGGAATTGGCGTCGCGGTCATCACCAGTTGGTGCGCCGCCGAATCCCCCCCGACACCCGTAAGCGCAAGGCGCTGGCCGACGCCGAAGCGGTGTTGTTCATCCACGATCGCCAGCGCGAGCCGCACCAACGCGGCGCTCTCGTTGATGAGCGCATGGGTGCCGATCAGCAGCAAGGGTTCGCCCGCCGCCGCACGCGCCAGCCAATCGCGACGTGCAGCGGCGGGCGTTGCCGCGGTGAGCAGACCGACGGGAACACCAAGCGCGTCGAACCATCCGTGCAGCGTGCGCAGATGCTGCTCCGCGAGCAGTTCGGTGGGTGCCATCAGCGCGGCCTGGTAGCCGGCGCCGACCGCCCGCGCCGCGGCGAGTGCCGCGACGACGGTTTTGCCGCTGCCGACATCGCCCTGCAACAACCGGCGCATGGGATGAGGTCCGCCGAGATCCGCAGAAATTTCGGCGACGGTGCGGCGCTGCGCACCGGTAAGCGGGAACGGCAGTGTCGCGACAAGCCGCTTCGCCAACTCCGCACCCGCGGATAAATCCGGAGCCGATTCGGCATCGCGCTCGCGGCGCACGCGCCGCAGTACCAGGTGCTGCGCCAGCAGTTCGTCGAAAGCGAGTCGCGTGAGCGCCGGATATCCGGCGGCCAGCGGCGAATCGCCGGGTGGCGGTGCGTGCACTCGTTCCAGCGCATCGATCAACCCAGGCCAACCCGGCGCCGCCGGCGCAAGTACATACGCGTGCAATCGCCCCGCCTCGAGAGCCGTCAACGCGGCGCGCACTAAACGACGCAATTGGTTTTGGGAAAGACCCGCCACCGTCGGATAGACGGGCGTCAGGCGGGGCTCGACGGGCGCGGGCTGGTCGGCGGTAACGGCGCGAAAGCTCGGGTGCACCAGTTCGAGTCCCGCGGCACCGGCACGCGCCTCGCCGAAGCAGGCATAGCGGGCGCCGCAACGGAAAACTTCGCGCAGGCGCGGACGAAAATGGAAAAAGCGCAGCGTCGAAAAACCTGTGCCGTCGCCCAGGCGCACCACAAACATCGGGCGGCGACCGCGCGTGACCTCGGCCGCCAGCACCTCGCCGACGACGAGCACACTCACACCCGCCTGCAGCGCACCCATCGGCGTGACCCGCGTACGGTCCTCGTAACGCAGCGGCAGATGGGTCAACAGCGCCTCGGGACGTTCGATGCCAAGCGCCGCAAGCCGCTCCGCGAGCCGCGGTCCCACGCCTGCAAATCCCTTCCAGGCTTCGAGCGGCACGTTCACCGCGCCAATATCGCTTCGATCTCGATTCGTGCGCCCCGCGGCAACGCACTCACCTCCACCACCGCCCGCGCCGGATACGGCTCCTCGAAGTGCTCCCGCATGAGTTCGTTGAACTTTGCGTAGTCACCCAGATCGGCAAGATACACCGTGAGCTTGACGATGTCGCCGAGATTTCCACCGGCCGCCGTCGCGACCGCGGCAAGATTGCCGAATACGCGCCGGGCCTCGGCTTCGAGGCCACCTGCGACGAGTTCGCCCTTCGTCGGATCGAACCCAATCTGACCGGACAGGAAAACGAAGCCGCCGGCGGCCACCGCCTGCGAATAACTCCCGATGGCAGCCGGTGCCCGCTCGCTGTGGATCGTTTCACGCTTCATCGTCCTTTCCTGCACGAAAGACCAGCAAAATCTCTCTCCAATTTTACCTGTCGCAGCGAATAAGCGAGATCACAACTCGGGGCATCGACATCTCCCAGCTTTTTCAGTCTGACTAAGCTAGCACGAGAATAACGATCCTGTCTTCATTTACTCCGTCCCGCATCCTGTTGGCACTCGGCACAAGCGAGGCACAAAAGAAGGGGGCGGCTTGCGCCGCCCCCTGAGTCACCCGTTGTGGGTTAGAAGTTCATTGTT
>JBOIBN010000108.1:0-6641 GCA_050739575.1 Gammaproteobacteria bacterium | reverse complement strand
AAGTGGCGGAGTGGACGGGACTCGAACCCGCGACCCCCGGCGTGACAGGCCGGTATTCTAACCAGCTGAACTACCACTCCGTTGCGTGGTGGGTGCTGAGGGATTTGAACCCCCGACTTTCGCCGTGTAAAGGCGACGCTCTTCCGCTGAGCTAAGCACCCGTTGTCAGCCGTTTAGTTTACGGCATCCTTCAAGGCCTTGCCAGCCCGAAATCCGGGCGCCTTGCTGGCTGGAATGTTCAACGTTCCGCCGGTCTGGGGGTTGCGTCCGGTCCGTGCCTTGCGTTGACGAACCATGAAGCTGCCGAATCCGACCAGCGTCACCTGGTCGCCGCGGCTGAGCGCTCGGGTAATGGCACTAAAGACCGCATCGGCAGCGCGCCCGGCTTCCGCCTTGGACAGTCCGGTTTCCTCGGCAACTGCATCAATCAGTTCTGACTTGTTCATACGAATACTTCCCCTTGATGACAAAAGTGGTGAATAAATCCGGTGGGCTTGCGCCGTCCGATGACCTTCGGCCGTTCGGGCGACCCCGCGATCTCACGAACACGGCCCCTGCTTTATACCAGTGCCGCGAAAAGACTGTCAAACCGGGTAAGCCGAAAATCCCGTTCCCGGGTTGAGTCGAGCCGGCTCGAGGAATAGGACTGGATGCAAATAAGGACTTAGTTGCTACTGAAATCAGCTACTTGGCCGTTATTGTTTGCCGGGAAATACGGATGCGCCTAATGCGCGGGTATATTGCGTGCTGCGTCGCTTCCGGAGGGGGCGGGCGCAAGGCGGGGCGTCTCTTCGCTCGGGCGCGGTTCGCTCGTAAGGGCGTAACTCCACACGGCATCAATCCAGCGCACCGGCTTGAGCACCAGTCCTGTCTTGACGTTTTCGGGTATTTCCGCCAGATCCTTGACGTTCTCCTCCGGTATCAGAACCGTCTTGAGTCCTCCGCGCTGGGCCGCGAGCAGCTTTTCCTTGAGGCCACCGATCGGCAACACCTCGCCGCGCAGCGTAATCTCCCCGGTCATCGCCACATCCGCATGCACGGGGATACCCGTGAGCGCGGAAACGAGCGCGGTGGCCATGCCGATGCCGGCGCTCGGCCCGTCCTTGGGCGTCGCCCCCTCGGGCACATGGATGTGGAAATCCCTCTCCTGAAAGGTCGCTTCTGCAATGCCCAGCGAACGCGCCCGGCTGCGTACCACGGTCAAGGCGGCCTGAACAGATTCCTTCATCACATCGCCGAGCTGGCCGGTGTGCGCGAGTTTGCCCTTGCCGGGCACCGAAGCCGCCTCGATGCGCAGCAACTCACCGCCCACCTCGGTCCAGGCGAGCCCGACGACCTGCCCTACCTGATCGTCTTCGTCGGCGCGGCCGTAGCGGTAGCGTTCAACGCCGAGCAATTCGCCGAGATCCTCGCGATCCACGCGAATCGGCTTGGATTGTCCGGGATCGAGCAACAGGCTCTTCACCGTCTTGCGGCAGACCTTGGCGAGTTCGCGCTCCAGGTTGCGCACGCCCGCCTCGCGGGTATAGACGCGGATGATGGACTCGATCGCGCCGTCACCAACTTCCAGTTCCCGTTTCTTGATTCCGTTCGCCGTCATCTGCTTGGGAACCAGATAGCGCCGCGCAATGGCCTTCTTTTCGTCCTCCGTATAGCCGGGAATGCGGATGATTTCCATTCGATCCGCCAGCGCCGGCGGAATATTGAGCGTGTTTGCGGTGGCGATAAACAGCACTTCCGACAAATCGAAATCCACTTCGAGATAATGGTCGTTGAAGGCGTGATTCTGCTCCGGATCTAGCACTTCGAGCAGCGCCGCCGAGGGATCGCCGCGGAAGTCCATCGACATCTTGTCAATTTCGTCGAGCAGGAACAGCGGATTACGAGTTCCGACGCGCGCCAGTTTCTGAATGATTTTCCCGGGCATGGAGCCGATATAGGTACGGCGATGGCCGCGAATTTCCGCCTCGTCGCGCACCCCGCCGAGCGACGCCCGTGCGAAACAGCGGTTGGTCGCGCGCGCGATGCTCTGCCCGAGCGAGGTCTTGCCCACGCCCGGCGGCCCGACCAGGCATAGAATCGGCCCCTTGAGGTGCCGCACGCGCTGCTGCACCGCAAGAAACTCCACCACCCGTTCCTTGACCTTCTCCAGACCGTAATGATCGGCCTCGAGTACCGCTTGGGCGGCGGCAAGATCGTGGCGCAGGCGCGAACGTTTCTTCCAGGGGACCATCAGCAGCCAATCGAGGTAGTTGCGCACCACCGTGGCCTCGGCCGACATGGGCGACATCTGACGCAGCTTGATCAATTCCGCGTCGGCCCTTTCGCGCGCCTCCTTCGGCATGCCGGAATCGGCGATACGGCGTTGAAGATCCTCGAGTTCGCCGCCACCTTCCTCGAGTTCGCCCATTTCCTTCTGAATGGCCTTCATCTGCTCATTCAGATAGTACTCACGCTGGCTTTTTTCCATCTGCTGCTTGACGCGTCCGCGAATGCGCCGCTCAATCTGCAACAGATCAATCTCGCCCCCCGCCAACTCCATGACCTTCTCGAGCCGTGTCTGCGGGTCGAATAGTTCGAGCAAGGTCTGGCGATCCTCGAGGCGCAAACTCATGTGCGCGGCCATGGTGTCGGCGAGCCGGCCTGGCTCCTCGATGGACGTAAGCGCCGTCAGCAGTTCGGCCGGGATTTTCTTGCTAAGCTTGACGTACTGCTCGAAGAGCGAAAGTGCGGTGCGCAGCAGGGCCTCGGCTTCGCGATCCGACAACTCGTCGCTTTCGGGAACCACTTCGCATTCGGCAAGAAAGCTCTCGCCGGACGCGAGCTTATGAATGGCGACCCGTTCCTGACCCTCCGCCAGCACCTTGACCGTGCCGTCGGGCAGCTTGAGCATCTGTAGAATCGTCGCCAGCGTACCTACACGAAAGAGATCCTCTACGCCGGGATCGTCCACGTCTGCATGCTTCTGGGCGAGCAGCACGATCTGGTTGTCCCCGCTCATGCTCCGCTCCAAGGCCTTGACCGAAGCCGGCCGCCCCACGAACAGCGGCTGCACCATATGCGGGAAAACCACCACGTCGCGCAGCGGCAGAACCGGCAGTACGCTCAGATTCCCGGTTTTCTTGCTCATCATCGGGCCTGCAGAAGTGCCCGGACTAGATGGCGATCGGCGGAGCGGATTTCAAGGCGCAGCCGTAACCGTTTCGGTTCCGGATGTTATTCTTCGGCCGCCGCACGGCTGCGCTCGGCCTGATCGAAGACCACGTAGGGCCGCGATTCGCCACGGATCACCTTATCGTCCACGACGACCTTGGCAACACCTTCGAGTGCGGGCAGTTCGTACATGGTATCGAGCAGTGCACGCTCCAGTATAGTGCGCAAACCACGCGCACCGGTCTTGCGCGCCAAGGCCCGCTTCGCACACTCGGCAACGGCTTCATCGCGAAATTCAAGCTCGACGTTCTCCATGTCGAACAGCCGCTTGTACTGCTTGATCAAGGCATTCTTGGGCTCGATCAGGATGCGTACGAGCGACTCTTCGTCGAGCGCCTCAAGCGTTGCGACCACCGGCAGGCGGCCGACGAATTCGGGAATCAGCCCGTAGCGGATCAGGTCCTCGGGCTCAACCTGACGCAGCACCGTGCTTTCTTCCGCCTCCAATGCAAGTCGGTCTTTGACGTCGGCGACGAAGCCGATCCCGCTCTTCTCGGTGCGGTTGCGGATGATCTTTTCCAGTCCCGCGAAGGCGCCGCCGACGACGAACAGGATGTTGCGGGTATCCACCTGCAGAAATTCCTGCTGCGGATGCTTGCGCCCGCCCTGCGGCGGAACCGAGGCGGTCGTACCCTCGATCAGCTTCAGGAGCGCCTGCTGCACGCCCTCGCCGGAAACGTCACGGGTAATCGAGGGATTGTCGGACTTGCGCGACAGCTTGTCTATTTCGTCGATATAGACGATGCCGGTCTGCGCCTTCTCGACGTCGTAGTCACACTTCTGCAGCAGCTTCTGGATGATGTTCTCGACATCTTCGCCGACGTAGCCCGCCTCGGTCAGCGTCGTGGCGTCGGCGATGGTGAACGGCACATTGAGGATTCGCGCCAGCGTTTCCGCGAGCAGCGTCTTGCCCGACCCGGTGGGGCCGATCACCAAGATGTTGCTTTTGGCGAGTTCGATCTCGTCGCGTCCGCCCCATACGTCGATCCGCTTGTAATGGTTGTAGACGGCGACCGACAGCACCTTCTTCGCCTCCTCCTGCCCGATCACGTACTGATCGAGGATCGCCTTGATCTCTTGGGGCTTGGGCAGCTTGGACGAGGCTGATTCCGTGCGGCCCTGCAGTTCCTCGCGGATGATCTCGTTGCACAGCTCGACGCATTCGTCGCAAATGTAGACCGAAGGACCGGCAATCAGCTTCCCGACCTCATGTTGGCTCTTGTTGCAGAACGAACAAAAGAGAACTTTGCTGCCGTCACGCGGAACGCGGGGCTCCTCATTCATCGGCTCACCTCCAGCGGACGGTTGCGCACGCCCGGTTGCGATACTTGTAGCGCACAGCGGACACTGTCAACAAGCCCCCTCCCGCGTTGTCGCACCGGCATCAGGACTTGCCAGCCGCCGACGCGGCGCCGCGATTCTTGAGAATGCTGTCCAGAAGGCCGTATTCGAGCGCCTCGTCCGCGCTCATGAACCGATCGCGATCGGTATCGTTCTGCACCTTCTCCAGCGGCTGGCCGGTGTGTGCGGCGAGAATGCGGTTGATCCGGTCGCGGATCGCGAGAATCTCGCGGGCGTGGATTTCGATGTCCGACTGCTGGCCCTGCACGCCGCCGGAAGGCTGGTGGATCATCATCCGCGAATGCGGCAGGCAGTAGCGTTTGCTTTTGGCGCCACCGGCGAGCAGCACCGCTGCCATGCTGGCCGCCTGTCCGAGACAGATCGTCGAGACATCGGGCTTCACGAACTGCATGGTGTCATAGATCGAAAGACCGGCCGTGACCGAGCCACCGGGCGAATTGATGTAGAGGCTGATGTCCTTGTCCGGATTCTCAGATTCCAGAAATAGCAGCTGGGCGACGACGAGGTTGGCGATGTGATCCTCGATCGGCCCGACCACGAAAACCACCCGTTCCTTGAGCAGACGGGAGTAAATGTCGTAGGCGCGTTCGCCGCGCGGTGTCTGCTCGACGACGATCGGAACCAGGGTCTGGGCGGAAATTTCGCTCATCTACTTCTGCTCCGTTGCGCCGCCTTCGCGCGGCTCCATGTATTCGAAGAAGCCGGTCGGCTCCTCGGTAATCGTAGCCTGTTCCAGCAACCAGTCATAGGCCATATCCTCGAGCACCAACGCTTCGATCTGGCGCATGGCCCCGTTGTCGGTGCGTATTTTCCGCGCCTCGGCGACCGGATCCTCTGCGTCCGCCGTGAATTCCATAATCCGTTTTTCCACCCGCGCCGGATCGGGCCGGAACACCTCACGCTCTATCAGGCGCGAGAGAATGAGCCCGAGGCGCACCCGTCGATTGGCGGTGTCGGCAAACGGCTCGCGCGGCAGGGACGAAAGCTGCCGCTCTTCGGGCGCGATGCCGAAACGCCGCAAGGCAATTCGCTTCTGGCGCACTATCTCATCCTCGATCAGTGCCGTCGGAACCTCGATGGAATTGGCGGCCACGAGTTGGTCGCTCAACCCGTGCAATAACTCCGCGCGGATACGCTCCTCGGCCTCCGCCGTCATGTTTTCGCGCACCCGCTCGCGCAGACGCGCGAGGCCGCCTTCGGCAACCCCGTAGGCCACCGCAAAGGCATCGTCCAGCGACGGCAATTCCAGCGCCTCGATGCGGTGGGTCGTGACCTCGAAGCGCACCGGACGCCCGGCCAGATCCTGCTTGCGGTAGTCGCGCGGGAATTCGAGGTCCAGAACGCGCGCGGCGCCTGCCGTAATGCCTTCGAGACCTTCCTCGAAACCCGGTATCGTCTCGTGCGAGCCCAGTACCAGCGCCATGTCCTTCTCGGTATTGCCCTCGAAGGGTTCGCCCTCGATACGGCCCTCGAAGTCCAACACCACCCGGTCGCCGGCGGCGGCCGGACGTTCGATCTCGACCCACTGTCCCTTCTGGCGCCGCAACCGCTGCATGACTTCGTCCACGTCCGCATCGGCAATTTCGATCCGCGGGCGTGACAAGACAAGTTCGTCCACGCCCTGTGGATCGAACTGCGGATACACCTCCAGCTCGGCGACGAAGGTGTAGCTGCCGTCGTTCGCCGTCTTGCCATCGTCGAAGCTGGGCTCCCCGACCGGCGCGAGGTTTTCCTGCTCTACAGCATTGGCGTAATGCGAACGCATCAACTCCTCCAGCACGTCTTCGCGTACCGCGGCCCCGTATTGTTGACGCACGACCTTGGCCGGTGCCTTGCCCGGGCGAAAACCCTTGATCTTGGCCCGCTTGCCAAGCCCTTCCAGCCGGCGGGCGACCTCGGTTTCAATATTCTCGCCTGGGATCGTGACGCTCAGCCGGCGCTTTAAGGCGCCACTTTCCTCGACCGATACCTGCATGGGTTTCTGCCTGCCGTTCAATCGTATGGATGGATGGTGCGAAAGGAGAGATTCGAACTCTCACGGGGGATTACCCCACCGGCTCCTAAGG
>JBOIBN010000107.1:0-6651 GCA_050739575.1 Gammaproteobacteria bacterium | reverse complement strand
AGAACGCATCTACACCACCCCTGCACACCGCGGCGGTGGTGGTACACCCCTCGCAAGCTGCGCGCCGTGCGCTCACTCCTCAATAACAGTTTACCGAACCTATTCCACTACGTGCGCTATCCCTATACCCCACGCACCACCAACCACATCGAGGGCGGAATCAATAGCCGACTCAAGGACCTCCATCGCCGTCACCGAGGCCTCTCTCCGGAGCGTAAAACCCTCCTCCCCGCATGGCCTCTCGCCAGCCCTCAAAAGAGGGAAAATCAACACGAGAATTCCTATAGCTCATTTATAGAAGTTTATCTCAAGCGTACCCATACCCGCCGCCGCCGGGAGTCAGGATTTCGATGGCGTCGCCGGACGCTGCTTCGGTACGATCCGAATAAGCGAGTTCGTGCACGCTGCCGTCGGCGCGCAGCAGGCGGTTCACGCCCGGCGCAGCATCGCCGCCCCCGGCGAGCCCGAAGGGCGCGGTGTTTCTGCGGTTGGAGAGGATGGCGACGGTCATCGGCTCGCGAAATCGGATGCGGCGCACGATCCCGTCGCCGCCGTGCCATTTGCCTGCCCCGCCCGAATCCTTGCGAATCGAAAATTGCTCCAGCAGCACCGGATAGCGAAATTCGAGTATCTCTGGATCGGTGAGGCGACTGTTGGTCATGTGCGTATGCACAGCACTCGTACCATTGAATCCATCGCCCGCTCCGGCACCGCCGGCGAGCGTTTCGTAATGTTGGTAGCGTTCGTTGCCGAAGGAAAGATTGTTCATTGTGCCCTGACAGGCGGCGAGCGAGCCCGTCGCGGCGAAGAGCGCGTCGCAAAGACACTGGCTCACCTCGACGTTTCCGGCGACGACCGCAGCCGGATATTCCGGCGACAACATCGAGTGCGGCGGCACTTTTATTCCCACGTTTTCGAGGCAACCATCGTTGAGTGGAATGGATTCCTCGACCAGCGTGCGCAGCACGTAAAGCACGGCGGCGCGCACGACTGCACTCGGCGCATTGAAGTTATCGGACTGCGTCGGACTTGTGCCGGAAAAGTCCACGGCGATGTGCGGTTTTCGTTTGTCCACACGCAGAGCGACGACGATTTTCGCGCCATTGTCCATGGCGACTTCGTAGCGGCCTTCGGCGGGCAGCCGTTCAATGAGCCGGCGCACGGCACTTGCGGCCTGATCGTTCACGTGGCGCATGTAGGCCTGCACGGTCGCAAGTCCGTACTGCGCGATCAAGCGTTCGAGTTCCGCGCGCCCGCGTTCGTTGGCCGCGACCTGGGCGCGCAGATCGGCGAGATTCTGTTCTGGTTTGCGCGCGGGATGCGGATCGTCGGCGAGCACGCGGAGCATTTCGGCCTCATTAAAGCGGCCATTCACAACGAGACGCATCGGACGGATGAGAACGCCTTCGTCCTCGATGCAGCGGCTGTCGGGCGGCATCGAGCCGGGCGTCGCGCCGCCGAGATCCGCATGATGCGCGCGCGAGGCGACGAAGAAATCGGGCGCATCGCCATCGTCGCGCACGAAGATCGGCGTGACCACGGTGATGTCGGGCAGATGGGTGCCGCCGGCATAGGGATCGTTCATCACCCAGACTTCGCCCGGTGCCATGCGCTCGCGCGCGGTGAGTGCGCGCACGGTTTCGCTCATCGCGCCCAGATGAACCGGCATGTGCGGCGCGTTGGCGACGAGCGCACCGTCCGGCCCGAACACAGCGCAGGAGAAATCCAGGCGCTCGCGCACATTGACCGACTGCGCGGACTGGCGCAACGCTTCGCCCATTTGCTCGGCCGTCGTCATGAAAAGGCTGCCCATCACTTCGAGCAGGATGGGATCGCGCGCCGTGCCAGCGCTTCGGCGTTCGCGTTTCGCGGCGCGAGCGAGCAGGAGTTCGTCGCCGTCGCGTACGGTCGCCGTCCAGCCGGATTCGACGACGGTGATGGCGGTATCTTCGATGACGATTGCCGGGCCCGCGATGCGTGTGCCGGACGCGAGCGCGGCGCGACGATAAAGCGGCACCTCGCGCCAGCCCTTGTCGAACCACGCGCGAACGCGCTCGATCGGTTCATTCGTACCCTCAGCGGATACGTCTATCGCTGTCTCGACGCTCGACCCGCCACGCGCTTCGATGCGCACGGCGGCGATTACGATTTCACGTTCCGGCAAGACGAAGCCGAAGTGCCGGCGATGCGCCGCCTCGAAATCGGCGCGCAACGCCCGTTCGGAATCATCGAGTGGCACGGAAAGCGTTGTTTCGCTGCCGCCATAACGCAGTAAAGCCGTGCGCATCACTTCGATACCCAACTCGGGCGCGCCCTGCTCCACAACCACTGCGCGAGTTTCCGCTTCCAGTTCGGCGGCCGTTTCCCGCGCTGCCGCCAACCCGCCGGACAAGACTTTTTCCACTCCCTGTTCGCGCAGCGCCGTGAGATCGCTGCGCCCGATGCCGAGCGCTGACAACACGCCTGCATGGGAATGAATGAGTATCTCCTCGATGCCGAGCGCATCGGCGACGGCGCAAGCGTGCTGGCCACCGGCGCCGCCGAAGCAGTTGAGCACGCAGCGGCGCGGATCGTGACCGCGCGCGATGGAGACGCGCTTGATCGCACCCGCCATGTGCTCGATTGCAATGCCGAGCGCACCCGCGGCGATTTCTTCCGCCGCGAGTTCCCCGCCTGTGTCGACGCGCATCGCCTGCGCGAGCGCGGTGAACTTTTCGGAGACGACGTCGCGATCGAGCCCCTCGTCGCCGTTCAGGCCAAACACACACGGAAAGTGTTCGGGGCGGATGCGCCCAAGAAACACGTTGCAGTCGGTGACGGTGAGCGGACCGCCGTTGCGGTAACTTGCAGGACCGGGATCGGCGCCCGCCGCCTCGGGGCCGACAACCAATCGTTCGCCGTCGAAACCGACGATGGAACCACCACCTGCGGCGACGGTTTCCATGTCGAGTGCCGCTACCGCGATGCGATTGCCTCCGATGATTGTTTCGCGTTGCCGTTCGTACTCACCGCCGTAATAGCATACGTCGGTCGAGGTGCCACCCATATCGAAACCGATGACGCGCTCATAGCCCGCCGTGCGTGCGGTTTCGACCGCACCGACGACGCCGCCCGCGGGACCCGAAAGCAGAGCCTGGCAGGCGGTAAACGCACCGGGTGCGGCAAGCCCGCCGTCGGACTTCATGAACAACAAGCGCACGCCCGGCAGCGACTCGGCAAGATGACGCGTGTAGCGGCGCAAGAGCGGTTGCAGATAAGCCTCCGTTACCGTCGTTTCCGCGCGTGGCAGATAGCGGATGAGCGGACTCACTTCACGCGAAGCGACGACGGTCTCGAACCCGGCTGCGCGGGCAAGCTCGGCAATGCGCCGCTCCTGCTCCGGATGACGCCAGGCGTGCATGAGACAGATTGCGCAACTCGTGCAGCCCGCCTCGCGCGCAGCCTCCAGCCCGCGCCGCGCGGCGGTTTCGTCCAGCGCCACGACTTCCTTGCCTTCGGCATCGAGGCGCAGCGATACGCCGAACACTTGTTTATAAAGCGGCTCGTGCTTCCTGATTTCGAGCGCGAAAAGATCCGGCCGCGCCTGGTCACGGATGACGAGCGCATCCTCCAGCCCCGCGTTGGTGACGAAGAGCGTCGGCACACCCTTGCGCTCCAGCAGCGCGTTGGTCGCTACCGTGGTGCCGACGCGCACCTCGGCGATGCGCTCGAACGGAAGTTTCGCGTTAGCGTCCACGCCGAGCAGGCGGCGGATGCCCGCGATCACGGCGTCCTCGCCGCGGCCGGGATCGTTCGACAGGAGCTTCACCGCGCGCAGCCCGCCGTCGGGCGCACGGCCGATCACGTCGGTGAACGTGCCGCCACGGTCAATCCAGAACCGCCAACGTCCGGCTTGTCCCTCTGTGTTGCTCACATTGCGTTTCCTCGCGGGGAAGTCGGCTATCAGGCCGCGTGGAAACTGATCTTCCGCATCCCGGAAAGATCAACGGATTGCCGCGCTTTCCAGAGATCGTAATTGTGCTGCATCGCGAGCCAGCTCTCCGGAGACCGACCCAGCACCCTGGAAAGCCGGAGCGCCATTTCCGGACTGACACCGTTGTGTCCGTTCAACACGCGATGGAACGTGGAAGGAGAAACGCCTAGCCCGGCGGCCAACTCCCTGCCTGTGATCTCAAAGGGTTCCAGATAAACTTCCCGGATGAACTCGCCCGGATGTGGTGGGTTGTGCATACTCATCAGTGATAATCCTCGTAATCCAGCACGAAGGCGTTTCCTTCGCGAAATTCGAAAGTGATGCGCCAGTTGCCGCTGACCCGTATGGACCAACGGTCTTTACTGACGCCCTTGAGACGGTGCAGTCTAAAGCCCGGGATGTCCATATCATCTATCGTCACGGCAGTATCCAGTGCTGCCAGTTGCATCCGAAGCCGCTTTGCATGGGCGGCCTGGATTCCAGCAATCGAGCCGGACTCAAAGAACTTCCTCAGACCCTTGTGCCGGAAAGGCTCAATCATGTGGCCATTATAGCGCGTTGCGCATCGCGCAACAACCTCAGCCTATAGTTCTGCACGTTATTGTGTTCCGCTTATCGTATGTTCGTTGACGATGTCGCGGAAGAGAACGGATTCGCGTTTATAAAAACCTTCGGTGTGAAACGATTCTGAAAGACGGAAACCCTCGAAATCGAGGTGATGACACAGTTCGTGCACCAGCGTGCGCAGGAAGGTGCGGTAGGCGACCACCTGGCGGCGGCGCGCGGTGTACATCCATAACGTAATCTCAGCAGGCGCCCCGTCTTCTTCGCCCGCGTAGAGGCCATGATATTCCGATCCTGCCCGCTCGGGACGCTTGCGCTTGACGACGATCCGTACCGCAGGCAATTTGAGCGCGGCGATAAAGGCATCGGCCACGCCTTGCGCGGCGGTTCCGACGGCGCGCTGGCCGCCGGCTTCCAGCCCCGCTTGCAACGCCGCGGTCGCTGCGGCAAAGACGACAGAGTCGAGATGCGGCGCGCCGAGCGCATCGCTACGCTCGTAAATACGCCGGCGCGCGACGGAGAGCCGGTGATAAAAGCCAAAGACCAAAGAATGCTCCAAAGATGCCGAAGAGCACAGCGAAGCTTACTCCATGGGCCGTGAGCTTATGCGCACTGAAGCGTTACGGAAATCGGTGCGGAGCAGCAGCCCGTTGAGCACGCTGGTCCAGGCAAGTACCGTCATAATCATGAGACGCTGCACCAGGCCCGATACTCTCGTCCAAAAGGCAGGAAGTGGAGCAGGAAAATGGCAACCATAAACCAGCCGGTCGAGCCCATATAACGAGCTGCTCTATCGGGAACACCCAATGCGGTCAGCGAACGCCGGTTGGCGAAGGCGGCCCACATGAAAAGAAAGATAGTGAGAGTTGCGAAGATAATGTGCGCCCATGTCCAAGGACTGGCGTACATGTTTGCAGTGTCCGCAGGGGTTGCCGGCAGCGCGAAGCTGACGCCGAGCACCATCGTCGCAATGCCGCCTTGTGTCGCCCTGCCTTGTGTGCGTAACCGACGCCACAAGGTCCAACCGGACACGAAAATCAGGCAACCGGTTGCGAAAAGGTCCAGCAGATCCCATAAAAAAGCATGGGCTGCCCCGAATTCGCCAAGGTGGCTAATGGCGCGATGGAGTTGCGAATAGCTTGGCTGGAGGGCACCAAATAGAAGCATCATGGCCAGAAACCAGGGTGCTATGAACAACCCCGCCTATTGAACAGATCGAATCATGACTTCACAAAATTCATAAAATAGTCTATATTATTAGTTAATTTAACTATTAAATTAAGAGGCGAAATGGCGACAAATCGTTCGCAAGCGGTGGAATTGCTGCTTTTCAATATGGGCTTTCTGTACCGGCTGTTGCGCTGGGAGGCTCGCCATCACGGCATCCGCTGGAGCGGGCTCATGGTTCTGAAGGACCTCTCATTGCTCGGACCGCTCAGCCAGCGGGAACTGGCCGATATCGAACAGGTGCGTCCGGCCACCCTGAGCCTGCTGGTGAAGGAATTGCTGACCGAAGGCCTGGTCTCCCGCGAGGCCGATACGAACGACCGGCGAGCGGTCAAGGTCAGCATTACGTCCGCGGGCAAGGATCGGCTCGAACGCGACGGCGCCCGACTCGCACAGACGCTGGAGAAGATTCTCCAGCCGTTGGATGAGGGAAATCTCTCCGAACTTGTACGCGGCGAACAACACCTCGTCAGGATTCTGCGCCAGCAACTGCCCGCCTGAAAATCGCAAGCAAGCTCGATCCTGCATTTATTCCCAGCTATGGACCGCCTGTTCGGCCGCCGCGTTGGCGGGACGTGCGAGCAGACCCGTCGTGCTCAGACTCACGCGGTAAGACGCCCCATCGGCCATCGGCAGATAGGTCGCAGTGCCATAGCTCGCGTCCACCAGCGGCAGCCATCCCGCTTCGCGATGGGCGAGGCTCCAGAGACTCAGGCCCGGCTCGCCGGCAAGCGCAACGACGCTTGCCGGTTTCGCACGCGCCTCGCTCACGTTCTCGTAGCGTCCGCTGAGGCGTTCGAGACGATAAAGCGGTTCGAAGCCGAGCACGGTTGCGATGCCATTCCACTTGATGATCCGCGCGTCGAGCTGCCACTCGTCGCCGTCTA
>JBOIBN010000106.1:0-6720 GCA_050739575.1 Gammaproteobacteria bacterium | reverse complement strand
CTAGTCAAGAGCTGGTACGCCGAGAAACCACTCGCAACCGCGCGCGAGGTCAAAATTCCCGTGCTCGTCGTGCAGGGCGGCATGGATTTCAATGTGCCACCCGGCAATGGCAAGCGTCTGGTCGCCGTCTTACCGCGTGGCACGCTGCTCTACCTGCCGAAAATGGGCCATGCACTTGACATCGCCACTTGCGGCTGCGTCAAGCAACTCGACACCGGAAAGGACGCAGTACTTGCACCCGACCTCGCCCCCGGCATCGTCCACTGGCTCCATTCCTTGTAAAGGTTCTGGCTTATTGTGTACAGTCTTCAGTCGTCACGGCTGGTAAGCCGCGAATCGCGCA
This sequence comes from Gammaproteobacteria bacterium, assembly GCA_050739575.1. Taxonomy (GTDB): domain Bacteria; phylum Pseudomonadota; class Gammaproteobacteria; order JAKDMP01; family JAKDMP01; genus JBOIBN01. Next base: position 6,377 of record JBOIBN010000106.1, on the reverse strand, counting down.
TGCCTATTGTCTCTGATCCATTCATGAGTGACTGACTAGAGTCTTGATAGGCAGCACAGGCTGCGTCACGGGCTTATTGGTATTTACGCTTATTCGGCGAAATAGTCCGTATCTATCTTTTTGACCTCGTAATTCTTTTCCACGCTCACGCCAACATCGTGATCCAGCATGAAGCCGGCAAGCTGTTCACCATCAATGAGAATGATTTTATTGTCAATATTCGATACATACGCGTGCGCCTCGGCAGTAAAAGACGACGTCGTTATCATGATCCCCTTCTTTGCCCGTTGACCCTGAAGCGCGCCCGCGAATTTCTGCACCTCGGGCCGCCCAACTGCGGCTTGCCAGCGCTTGGCCTGGATGTAGATGGTATCGAGGCCGAGACGGTCTTCCTTGATAATGCCGTCTATCCCTTCGTCGCCGCTTCTGCCGATCGCGCGTCCGGCGTCTCGTCGGCTGCCTCCATAGCCCATTTTCAATAAAAGCTCGACCACAATTTTTTCGAACAGACTGGGAGGAACCGTGCGAACCTCTTGCAGCAACTCTGCCGCCAGATCCTCGCGCAGGCGCGCATAAGCGGATTCGAGAGCCTCGCCCGGCGTGATTTCCGACTCTTCCGCGGCGACAATTGAATCGCGATTACCGATTCGCGTGTGTCGCAGCGCCCTGAATTCCCGGAACTCGGTAAACCGTTCCAAGAACTTGACGTCAACCCGCGACGGCCGTTCGGCAAGTACTTGCAGCCCGCGCTCTGTAACCCGAAAATAACCGCGCCGGGTGGATTCCAGCAACCCCGCCTTAGTCAGATAAGTTCGCGCCCAAGCGACTCGGTTGCTGAAAACTGCCTGCAGCCCGCTGGGAAGAAGTTCCTTTCTCTGTTCGTCGCTAAGGCCGAATTCGTCGACAAGGGCATCAATCGCCTCGCGCAGTGGATGCTCCTGGCGGTCACCCGCGAAGCGCAGTAACGGAAGCATCGCGCTCTGGTAATCGGGTATGTCCATCGGCTGCTGCCTCCTTTTTCAGTCCGGCGCCAGCAGTGTAATCTTAAACCGTCGGGTTGCTATTTCTGCAGGATTTCTCCAGGCCGGGATTCTGGCTCAGGGTTCGTCGAGACGCAGCACCAAACATTTGGCCGCGCCACCGGATTTCAGGAACTCCGACAGATCCACGCCGGCGACCCGATAGCCGGCCCTCTGCAGAACATCGCTCAGACGTCCGCTCGGCTGATTGAGCACAACGTCCTCGCCGAGGTTCACGGCGTTGCAGGCGAAAACGTCGGCCTCCTCCGCGGTGACCGCGATGCGACGGTCAGGTGGAACGCGGCGTTCGATTTCGCGTCGGCCGGTCTCGTCGAAGGCATCCGGGAAATAAAGCAGATGTCCCCCTTCGAGCGGAGCGAGACAAGTATCGATGTGGTAGTAATAAGGGTCTGCGAGACGCAGCGAAACGATTTCGCGATCGTCATAGAATTTACCCAGAGTATGATGCGCTGCGTGCACCGTGCGCTGTCCGTAACCCGCCCATACCCACGGTTCAGCGCGATCGAGCAAAGCATCGCCCGCGCCCTCGAACTGCAACTCCTGCGGCCAGCTGTCGAGCGCGAAACCGTTGGCTTCGAACCATGTTCGAAAGTACGGCTCTTCGCCCTGCCGTTGCGCCGGTCCGAAACGGCTGACGATGGCACGCTTGCCGTAAACCACGCCGGCGTTGGCGGTGAAAACCATGTCAGGCAGCCCGGCAACGGGGGCGATCTGCGCGATTTCGGCAAACCCGGCGAGGGTTTCACGCAGGGCTTCCCACTGACTGCGCGCAAGCCCCTTTGATACCGCGCCCTCTTCGCCGTCCATCCAGGGATTGATGGCGTAACTTACGGTGAAGTGCTCGGGCGGGCACATGAGAACTTTGTGGCGCCGCGCCATTATGATGCTCCAGATTCAAGAAGAACGAGCCGGAAAAACCGTCCCGTTGAATGCATATTATAGTGTGGGTCAGTTGCTTCGTTCCGGTATCTTGCCCCAATGAAACGCGCGGTGATGGAAACGCGCCGGGGGGTGACGCCCGGCAAGTCCGGCGGCGCCTGCCTTTCGCCACACATGCGGCCTGCCGCCGACGAATAACAAGGCGACCACAAAACCAAGTGCGCCAAGCAGCGCGACGACGTGAAAGCCCACCTGCATTCCGGCCGCAAACGCGGCGCGAGCCATATGGTCCAGCGTACCGGCCAGCGCCGGAAATTGATGCATGAGTTGTTGCGCCGTGCCGGTTCCCGCGAGCACTCCCATGACGGCGTGTTCATGCACGTTGCTCAACTGGTTGGCGACAACCGCGGCATGCACGCTCTCCTGCGCAGCAGAGATGAAAACGGCGGTGACCAGCCCGAGACCCACAGAGCCGCCGGCAATCTGAAAAAGATACACCACGCCGCCCGCGAGACTCGCCTGTGCGTGTTCGAGCGCGGTCACGCCCGCCGTCGTTGCGGAGGAAAGGAAGAGCCCGAGGCCGACGCCGAGCAATATCATCCCGGCAATAATAGAAGCGTAGTCCGCGTGCGGCGTGAGTAAGGAAAAAAACACTACGCCGACGGTCATGCAAGCGGCGCCCAGCGCGGTAACGGCCTTCGCCCCCAGACGCTCATAAAGCGTGCCGGCAACGAAGGAAACGATGGCGAAGACAGCCATCAGCGGCAAGAGACCGAGACCGGCCTTGAGCGCAGAGTAGCCGAGTATTTTCTGCATGAACTCCGGCAAATACAGCAGACAGGCGAAAAACGTGCTGGAGAGCAGCAACACCGAAATGCAAGCTGCCATGAATTGTCGATTGCGTACCAGCGAAGCCGGAAGGAGCGCGTTCGCGCCGGCGTGACGTTCGACAAAAGGAAAGACGACGAGTAGCACGACGCAGATTGCGAACAGGACGAGAGTACGGATATCGGCAAAACCCCAGGCATTCGCCTGATCGAGCGCAATCAACAGCGCCACCAGCGCGAGCGACAGCACGGTCACACCGGCATAATCCAGCCGCCTGCCCGATCCGCGTTCGACCGGCTGATGCACCTTGGCCCAGGTGACCAGGACGGCGATGACGGCGATCGGCAGATTCAGAAACAGTATCCAGCGCCAGCCGAACGCATCGGTCAAAATGCCGCCGATCAACGGTCCAAAGGCGTTGCCGATGCCGGCGACGCCGAGAATTATGCCGCCGGCGAGTCCGGCCTTGCGCTCCGGCAATGCCGCGAAGGTCATGCCAAGGATGGCCGGCCACATCAACGCCCCGCCGACGCCCATGACCGCCCGCGCGGCAATTAGCCAGATCGCGTTCGTGGCCGCGCCGCCGAGCACGGAGAAGACTGCGAATATCGCCGCGCCGATGAAGAAGATCCGGCGGCGCCCGAACATGTCGGCGAGCTTGCCGCCGGTCACGATCAGGACTCCGAACACCAGAGCGTAGGCGTTGATGACCCACTGCACAGTCGCGACGTCTGAATTGAAGTCGCGTTCGATCTGCGTAAGCGCGACGGCCATGGCCGTGAAATCGTTCGCCATCACGAACACCGCGAGCCCCATGGCGACGAGCGCCATGAGCGTGCCGCGTGTAATCTTCTCTTCGTTGGCTATCGGCAAGATATCCGTTGCCATTACGTTCCGTCCTCCCGTGTTTTTCCCGACAAATGAACCGGCGCAGCCGGACTCGCGTCCGGCGTCAAACTCGCGGAGTCACCTCGCGGCGACCTCCATTCTCCCAGATAACGCAGCGCGACAAGCATCGAAAGCAGCCCGAAAGCAATCAGCATCACAAAACCGGCATGCATGCCGTGTGCGAATGCATCGCGCGCCAGTTTCTCCAGGGCTCCGGCCGACTGCGGAAAGCCGGCGAACAACGCGCGACCGGATTCGGTTCCCCCCAGAAAACGCCCGACTGCGCCCAATTGATCGCTCGTCAGACCGGCGGCAAGGCCGGCAACACGGATGCGGGCGTCGGACACGATAGTCAAAACCGTCGTATAGGCGCCCAGTCCGATCGAACCGCCCACGAGCTGTCCCATGTAGAGAATCGCGCCGGCAAGGCTCGCATGCTCCGCGGGGAGCGCGAGGACGCCCGCGGTATTCAGCGCGGTTGCGCAAAACGCATAACCGACGCCGACGAGCAGGAGACCCGGCACAAGCTGAACGTAGCCCGCGTGCGCGATGACGAGCATGAAAACGCCGCAGCCGAGAACCATGAGCGCGATGCCGCCGGAGCCCATGAATTTGGCACCCCAACGGGGATACAACGGACCGGACACGAAGGAGACGGCGGCGTAGCCGAGCATCATCGGCAGCATTCCCAATCCTGCCTCGAAAGGCGAATAACCGAGTATCTTCTCCATATATTCCGGGATATAGACCAGTGCCACGAAGAACGAGCCGGCGATCAGGATCCGCGAGGCAAGCGCCGAACTCATGGTACGGTCGCGGAGCACGGGAACCGGGATGAGCGCCGTGTCGCCGGCACGCCTTTCGATAACGACGAAAACCGCAAGCAGAATGACTGCGATCGCGAACAGAGCGATGATCCGGGGATCGCGAAATCCCCAATCGCTCGCCTGGTCCAGCGCAACCAGCAGCGAAAGCAGGGAAAAAGACAGCGTGGTCATGCCCGCGTAATCGATTCGCTCGCGGCGCTTCGGAGGCCGTGCGATCCGGACCTTGAACCAGGCGAGAACCCAGACCACCGCGGCCACGGGTGCATTGATGAACAACACCCAGCGCCAGCTTGCGAACTCGGCCAGCGCACCGCCGATCAGCGGTCCCGCGGCGCAGCCGAGTCCCAGTGCGCCGAGGATGATTCCGCCTGCGAGCGCCGCCTTCTCCTTCGACACCAGCGCATACGAGATGGAGAAAACCGGCGGCCAGATCATGGCCCCGCCGATGCCCATCAGCACGCGGGCACCGATGAGCCAGAAAACGCCGGATGCAGCGCCGGCAAGGAGTGACGAAATGCCGAATATCGTCATGCCGGTAAAAAACACTCTTCGGCGGCCAAATAGATCGGCCAGCCGCCCGCCGGCGATAACCAGCATGCCGAACACGAGCGTGTAGGCGTTTATCACCCACTGCGCCGTGCTGACCTCGGCATCGAACTGCGCCTCGATCTTCGGCAGGATTACACCGAGCGTGGTGAAGTCGGTGGCGACCATGAAGCTCGCAATACCCATCGCGATGAGTCCGATCACCGCACCCGGCGCGAAACCGCTGCCCGGCGCGCCCGTCGCATGCCTTGCGTGGAGGGCGGGCCAGACGGGATGGATCACGTCGGCGATCGGGGAAGAAATATTTCGGCGAGCATGCAGCGCACGCTGCCGCCGCCGTAGTGTTCTATGGCCGGAATCGGAACCGCCAAAATCTCTCCGTAACGCTCGAGCCGCGTACACAACTCGCGCCCCAGACTGGTGCGCGCGGCTTCGGACATTGCAATGACCGGCCCGCGCTTCCCCTCCAGTTGCAAGACATTGGCGGCGAAACCCGCAATCTGCTCCCAGGATAATTTCAGCACCTTGTAACCGTCTGCTTCGAGGGCGGCAGCTATTTGCCGCCGTTCGTCCTGATCCACTATGCAAGCGCTCCCCAGCAATGCAAAGCCGCGGCCGAGCGCAAGCATCACGTTGGTGTGGTAAATCGCCACGCCCGCAGGATCGGTCGCGTTAAAGCAGGCGACGCGATAGCCCATCAGTCGTGCCCAGTGCGCGAGCGGCGCTTCGGTACTGCGCGGCGAGCGACAAACGTAGGCGATGCGTCGGCGCCGATCGAGCACCAGCGAACCGGTGCCCTCCAGCGCAAATCCCTGTTGCTCCCACCCGGAAAGATCTACAACCGCCGTCAGCATGCGGCCATAATGGGCGTTCAAATCGTTAACCAATTCGACGCGACGCTCCGCCCGCCGGCTGGGCGCGAACATCGGATACAGCACGGCGGTGCCGTCTGCATGCGTGGTAAACCAGTTATTGGGAAACACGGCATCGGGCTTTGGCGGCACCAACGTATCCTCGGCCACGATCACCTCGACTCCGGCGTCGGCGAGCGCATCGACGAGGCCGTCGAACTCGCCCCGGGCGGCGGCGGGCAGTGTCCGATCGGCGCCGCCGGTCGCCTGGAAACGGTTGGTTGCCGCCGTTTGCGGATTCGGCCCGAAGGCGGCCGGGCGCACGACAAGCACCGCGGCGGCAAACGATTCGGCTGCGGATGCGGCTGTTTCGGACAGAGGGATTGCAGTCATGGAAGCGCTATCGTCCTGTAAATGCTATTGTCTATCAACGGAGAAGTTAAGGAAACTCTGATCAATTCGTCCGTGAATTGCTCAGAGGCGACGAGTCCGGTGCATGTCCGGGCTCGTCTTACGAT
>JBOIBN010000105.1:0-6744 GCA_050739575.1 Gammaproteobacteria bacterium | reverse complement strand
GTTGGTTATGGACCTATAATCACGAGCGGCCCAACATGGGCATCGGCGGGGTGACGCCCATGCAGAAGTTGGCCATGGCGGCCTAAACCCTACTTCTGGCTGCCGCTAATAATGGGGGGATTACCCTTGCAGCGCATCGGGATACTGCGCGCGAGCGGGCACGAGCACTTCAACGGCTCGCTCGTAATCCCGATCTTCGATGCGGTCGGCCACACGGTGGAAGCCTACGGACGCAAGATCACGGCGAACCTGCGCGCCGGCACACCCGAGCACCTGTATCTGCCCGGCCCGCACCGCGGCATCTTCAACGGTGCCGCCTTGAAAGAATCAAAAGAAATCATCCTGTGCGAATCGCTCATCGATGCGCTGACGTTCTGGTGCGCGGGCTACCGGCACGTGACCGCAAGCTACGGCGTCGAGGGCTTCACGGACGAACTGCTGGCCGTCTTCAAGGCGAGTGGCGCCGAGCGCATCCTGATCGCCTACGACCGCGACGAGGCCGGTAACCGGGCGGCCGAGAAGCTGGCCGAGCGCCTGCAGGCGGCAGGCCTCGCCTGCTTCCGAGTCTTGTTCCCCAAGGGCATGGATGCGAACGAGTACGCCTTGAAGGTCGCACCGGCACAGAAAAGCCTGGGGTTTGCCCTTCGCCGGGCCGAGTGGCTGGGGCAGGCTCCGGCCCTCTCCCGAAGGGCGAGGGAGCAAGAGAAATTACCTGCACCCGCGTGCGCCTCTTCTTCTTTAGCTGCTAAGTCCTTAGCCGCTGCTCAACAACCCGTTCGCCCTGAGCGTAGGCCGAAGGCCGAAGTCGAAGGGCCGTCCTTCGACTCCGCTTCGCTACGCTCAGGACGAACGCAAGGTGGTGAGTCCGAACCGCTGCCGGTGGCCACGCCGATGCCGCAGCCGGCGGTCGTGGACGTGCCGGCGGAGGTGCGCGAGCATGAAGTGCTGATGCGCTTCGGGGATCGTCAGTACCGCGTGCGCGGCCTCGACAAGAATCTGAGCTACGAAGTGCTGAAAGTAAACATCTTCGTTGCAGCGGGTGCCGCGTTCCATGTGGATACGCTCGACCTCTACAGTGCCAAGCATCGCAGCGCCTACATCCGTGCCGCCGCCGTCGAACTCGGCGTCAAGGACGCCGTAATCAAGCACGACCTGGGTCAGGTGCTCAGAAAGCTCGAAGCCCTGCAGGAAGACCTGATCGCCAAGGCCCAAGAGCCGAAGAAGGCAGCCGCCGCGCTTGATCCGGCCGAGGAACAAGACGCCCTCGATCTCTTGCGCGATCCGAACCTGATCGAGCGGCTGATCGCCGACTTCGCCCGCTGCGGCATCGTCGGCGAGGCAACGAATCTCCTCGTCGGCTACTTGGCCTGCGTGAGCCGCCAACTGGACAAGCCGCTCGCCGTGCTGATCCAGTCCACGAGCGCCGCCGGCAAGAGCGCGCTGATGGAGGCGGTCTTGCAGATGATGCCCGAGGAAGTGCGCGTGGCCTACTCGGCGATGACCGGGCAGAGTCTGTTCTATCTCGGCGAGAGCGATCTCAAGCACAAGATCCTCGCCATCGCCGAAGAAGAAGGCGCGAGCCGCGCAGCGTATGCCCTAAAGCTCCTGCAATCCGAAGGCGTGCTGACTATCGCCTCGACGGGCAAGGACCCTGCGAGCGGCCAACTCGTCACCCAGGCCTACCGCGTCGAAGGCCCGGTAATGTTGTTCCTGACCACGACCGCCATCGAGATCGACGAAGAACTGCTTAATCGTTGCCTCGTTCTCTCGGTCAACGAATCGCGCGAGCAGACCCGCGCGATCCAGGCCATGCAACGTCAAAGGCAAACGCTAGAAGGACTGCTCGCCGATGCCGACAAGAGCGCCGTCCTCAACACCCACCGCAACGCCCAGCGCCTGTTGAAACCCTACTTGGTCGCCAACCCCTACGCCGAACAGTTAACGTTCCTCGATGTCAAGACGCGCACCCGGCGCGATCACGTCAAATACCTGACGTTGATCCGCGCGATCGCACTGCTGCACCAGCACCAGCGCGACGTGAAGCACATCGCGCACGGCGGCGAGACGCTCGCCTACATCGAAGTGACGCCCAATGACATCGCACTCGCCAACCGCTTGGCGAATGAAGTGCTCGGGCGTACGCTCGATGAACTGCCGGCACAGACGCGGCGCTTGCTGACTTGGCTCGACGGCTACATGAGCGAGCGCACGGCCGCGCTCGCGATGGACAGAAGCGACTATCGCTTCACCCGGCGCGAGGTGCGCGAGGCAAGCGGCTGGGGCCACACGCAACTCAAGGTACATCTGCACCGACTCGAAGAACTGGAATACCTGATCGCCCACCAGGGCGGGCGCGGCCAACGCTTCCTCTACGAGCTGGCCTACCAAGGCGAAGGCGACGCCGGCGAGAAGTTCTTGCCCGGTCTGATCGATGCGGCTCAACTCGATGTCCGAAACAATCACTACGACGGCAACCGGTCGGGGGTGAACGACGAGAAGTCGGGACCAAGTCGGCTCCAAGTCGGGGGGCTGTCGGGGCCTTGTCGGGTCGCTAAAAACGGCGCAAACCCAAGCCCGGCAAGGGCTTCAGAAGATCGGCCTGCAAACCCGTCCGAAACCGCATCCAGACAAGAAAAAATAATCGGCGCGCCGTCGTACCGCCGCAGTCATACTGACAGGAACACCGTCACTTCCTTAGCCGCCCTCGGCAAGGCATGAGTCCACTGGAAGCCTGGCGCGCGCGTCACGCCAAAGATGCGCTCGCGCGCGGATACTCCCCGCGCACGGTCGCGAGCCGCGAATCGAGCCTGAAGGTCTTTATCGCCTGGTGCGCCGAGCGCAGCGTGAGCGAGCCGCAAGACATCAGCCGCCCACTGCTGGAGCGCTACCGTCGCCATCTCTACTACGCCCGCAACCGCGCGGGCAAACCCCTCTCGCTCGCGACGCAACACAACCGCCTGACGGCGGTGAAGATGTTCTGCCGCTATCTCACCCGCGAAGGCGTGATCGGTCTCAACCCCGCCGCCGAGTTCGAGCTGCCGCGTGTGCACCGACGCCTCCCGCGCGCGATTCTGACTGTCGCCGAGGTCGAGGCCGTGTGCCGTCAGTGTCTCTTGCACGGCGAGTTGGGAATCAGAGACCGCGCGATCATCGAGACCTTATATGCCACCGGCATCCGCAGGCGCGAATGCACGATGCTCGACCTCTACGACGTGGACCGCGAACAAGGGACGCTGATGGTGCGCGAAGGTAAAGGACGGAAGGACCGGATGCTCCCCATCGGCGAGCGGGCCTTGGCCTGGCTCGATCGCTACCTGACCGATGTGCGCCCAACCCTGCTTGCCGGCAACCTCGACGATCAAGCCCTGTTCCTCAATGATCGTGGCGAGCGCTACCGCGTGCACCAACTCTCCGACAAGGTGCGCGCGTATCTCACCGCTGCCGGGATCGAGAAACCCGGCGCCTGTCACCTGTTCCGCCACACCATGGCGACGCTGATGCTGGAGAACGGTGCCGACATCCGCTTCATCCAGGCAATGCTCGGGCACGCAAGCCTCGAGACCACCACCATCTACACCCAGGTCTCGATCCGCGCGCTGAAAGAGGTCTATGCGCGCACCCACCCGGCGAAGTACGTGCCGCGCGGGCAGCGCGGCGAATCCGTCGAGCCTGATGAAAGCGCGCCCACGGAGGCCGATCTGTGGCAGACAATCGAAGCCGAAGCCGTCGAAGAGGAGCGGTGAGCGCCGGGGCCATTCGCCGTCTTATAATGGAGGCGGTCTCGCTTATATCAAACTGGAGCTACGTCATGAGTGCTACTGCCGAGAGCATCCGCGAAAGAGTCCATCACTTGGCCGACGAGCTGCCAGCCGAAGCAACGTGGGACGATGTGGCCTATGCGCTCTCGATCGTGCGCGATATCGAAGCGGGCCTGAAAGACAGCGAAGCCGGGCGCGTGGTCGATACCCAAACGCTGCGGGCACAGTTCGGCTTGCCTGAATGAGGGTGGTGTGGACCGCGCAGGCCCAAGCGCGGCTGACAGAAATCCACGCCTACATCGCCAAAGACCAACCGCTCAACGCCAACCGCTTCATCGATCGTGTGACTCGCCGGGGTGATCGCATCGGCGATCAGCCGTGGGCGGGACGCATCGTGCCGGAATACCATCAAGAAGATCTACGCGAAGTGCTCGAAGGCGCCTACCGGATCATCTATCGCATCCTCGCCGATCGAGTGGACGTCGTGACAGTGCGCCACGGTGCGCAGCGTCTGCCCGACGAGTCGGCCGACCTGCACTAGCCTCCCGACCGCCTGTCACGTCGCGTGCGGGTGTGCACCCGGACGCAACGCTGCGGCCGCTGCGCGTCCTTCGCGGCGCCGGTCGCACGCACGCGCCGCGCCAGGCTGCGCCGGTATCGCGTCGAGTGCATCGCCTTCGTTACACGCTTGCGTACAGAGCATGTGCACGCCAACTGAAGTTCGCGTGCAGGAATCTATCTCATCGCCCCCGCCGGCTGCTTGCGCAACCGGTGGCTGCACCCCCAACCCCCGGCGGGGGCTGCAAGCCGGCCACTCAACATAACGCGGGAGGATTATGCGGGCCGCAGGCCGCATAATCCGCGTTATGTGTAACTGGCCGGGGGCGGGCTGCGCCCGCCCATAAAGAGCGGCTGCGCCGAAGAATCCGTTCTATCTCCCCGCCCGGCCGGGCCGCGCCGGCGGGCTCCAGCCCGCTCACGCGGTCTTCCGTCCCCGCCGTCGCGGCCCGGCCACCCACCCCAAGAGAAAACGAAGAGCGCGGCTAAAGGAAAAATACCCGCTGCACTGCTAAACTCCGTCTCAAGAGGGAGTGCCGTGCTAGCCGAAAAACCGCATCAAGGGCAAAAAAATCGGATCCGCCGAATGCGTCGGCGAAATCGTTCTGTAACGCCTTATGGCATCAAGGAAAAATCGTCTTGGTGGTGGAGAACCGCGTCAGGGCCTCACGTTGACTACAACGCGCGGTTGTATGATCCGGCTTTGGGGAGGTTTCTATCGGTTGATCCGCTGATCGGGCATCCCGAATCGACGCAGGGCATCAATCCCTACAGCTATGTCGAGAACAATCCGCTCAATGCCACCGATCCTACCGGGGAGGTAATGACCGAGTGGCAATCGCAGGAAGTGATGTCCATGCCCACGGGCATGGCGATCAACGAACTCTCGGCAGAGGTCAGCGATCTGCAGAAGTCCGGGGTGATCTCCAACAATGAGGCGCTTGCGGGGCAGAGCGTGCTGCACCAGGCCGCGCCGACCGGCACGACCGGCGCTAACTCCACGAACGGGACGAATGTCAGTGCGCACATGATAAATAATGACGGGACAGGGCCGTTTCCATCCGAGACCGCATCAGGAGCCGATGTCAGCGGTAAAGCTGCGAGTGTTCCTGACAAGATAAAACTTGAAGCGTCTGGCTATAAAACATCTAAGGCCGCCGCAGAAGCGGTGAAAGATAAGTACGCTGCCACTTCAATGAAAAATCATCAAGAACTCGAAACCGCCATAGTACATATGGGAAAGGATAATTGGGGCTATTTAACTCCCGGCTGGGGCCCTTCGGGGATAAGAGAAGTTGATACCACGGCCTTGGTAAACGCTTATCAAAATGCGGGATACGCAACTGGCATATGGATACATAGTCACTTCGACAGTATGTTGAATTTTTCAGCAACTGATTTCGGGCTGGTCTGGACAGACAAGGCTCCCAAGCGGGGAGAAACGGGAACCATTACGTATATGATCAACAGCCACCTCGAATTGCGGGAACTCACCGATGCTTATTTACACGAGAAATTTAATGCTTTGGATTTTCAACAACAGAGGCTCGAACTAGAAGGCCTACAACAAACCTATTGGGAAGACGGATTACCGGGAGTAAGACCATGAGGCTTGGCTTAATATTATTGTTTCTTCTTATAGCGGCTTGTACTGGTCATTCTGCTGACTCGCCTGTTAATGCAACGAAGGCGCAAGAAGGTGCGCGATCTTTTTCTGAAATGTTTGCGCAGCAACGTGTATGCGGTCCCGCCTGGCAGCGCATCTACAAGCAGTGGATTCGCGATGGTGGAGGTATAAAAAACTCGATGGCCGAAACGCGGAAACAAATTGCTAAAGATCAAAAGTCTGCTTTGGCTCGTATCATTCGCAAGGTATGGAGTTCGCCGAACGCCCCAGGTATTACGGAAAGCCGGCTTTGGAAGTGGCCAATAGATGAAAACAAGTCGAGGCGATTAAGTTCCTTGTTTGGGGATGCGAGTGAAGGATATGTGCCTCATGAGTGTGCAACCTTGATTTGGCTTCCTGCAATCATTTGGGATGATGATTTAAGGCTTCTAAACAGTAAACCAGGCGAATTCAGAATACCATCTGAGGCACCATCTGATGTCGGTTGGGATTCAAACACTATGCCCAATTGGATTCTGTATTGGTTACTGGTCAAAATACCTAAATAGATATGTGTGCGGCACCATCGAGGCGATGGACGCCTGGGGCCATGCAACCGAGGTGGACGAGGGCAACGGGGTGACGGTGGTGCGCGGCTACAGCCAGGTGACCGGTGTCCTGTCCGCGTGTCCGCGGCACCTAGTCTTGCCCTTTCGAGCGTGTTTTTGAAAAATCACTCACTCATTCTTCATCACGGCATGAATGAGCGAGTCCGTTTTGTCGTCTAATCATGTCTCGATTCCAGTAGCAGCCGATAACGAA
>JBOIBN010000104.1:0-6805 GCA_050739575.1 Gammaproteobacteria bacterium | reverse complement strand
CTCGGCCTGCTTCAAAATGCCCATGATCTGACTGTCGCTGAATCGAGACTTCTTCACGTAGAACCTCCTCGCTCCAATAAGAGAAAATTCTACTTCTGAATACCGCTACTTTCGGGGGGGATTACCCCATGAAAGCGATCAAAAAGGTAGACCGAGTGACCATTTAGTAAAAGTTGTATTTGGAATTGAGCCTTTTAGAGAAAATAACGGCATGTATGTGGCGTACAAACAAGGTGGCGTTATTAATTCAACGGACACTGTGCAATTATAAAGGACAGAAAGTATATTTATGGAGGCAAATTCTCATTTAGGGGTGTCCTTCTTTTTATGGATATAACACCAGATGGCATGAATGTGCCTTTTGAAGATATACCGGGAACGGATGATGAGTGGAAAAACGTCTATTTATCTAAAAAATTCAAGCAAATAAAAGCAACCTATGGTAATAGAGTGTCTCACGTCGTTAATTTTAACTGGGTTGAGCGCCGGGGAGATAGGTAACAAAAGAGTCTGAGGACACGGGTTGCACATCGTGGCGTTTCAGTCTGTCACTTTCGTCATCGATGCGCATGTGCCGTTCGTGAGGTTGTTCTAGCTTAAGCGGCTAGAGATAGAAGTTCCACAGGTCTTCGTCAATCTCTTTAGGGCTTGCACATTTTTGGCTCAGGCGGAGCGGATCTACAGGAGCGGATTGTGAAGACGATACGGGTCAAGGTCAAACCTAACGCGCGCGTGAGTTCTCTGGAAGGACCGGATAGTGATGGCGTATGGCTTGCGCAGCTCAAGTCGCCGCCGGTGGACGGCAAGGCCAACGAAGAGCTGATGATGCTGGTTGCTCGGCACTTCGACTGCCGCAAGTCAGCGGTCACGATCAAGAGCGGCGCGTCCGGGCGCATGAAGCTGATTCGGATTGCCGATGACTGACGCTTCGGCGATGCAAATCAATCCGGTTTCTTTGTCGTGACGGGTTCGCCCGTTTGCGGATCGAGAATCAGTTGCCGCAAGTCGGGCTGGCTGAAGTCGAACATATTGTCGAGGGTGCCGGCTTTCGCATCGAACGACTGGTCGCCGATACGGCCGAGATTCCAGTTGTCCTCGATGAAGCGCAGGATAGAAGTCTGATCGGTCAGGCTGTGATCCACGTAGTTGCCCTTCGCCCACTGTGAAATAACCAGCAAGGGTAGGCGGGGGCCGTAGCCGCAACGGTCACGATAAGCATCCTTCGGCGGCGTGCCGCACATGTCTTTGCCGAGCAGCACGTCGTGTTTCGGATCGTCGGAATGGTTCACGATTGGCGGCATGACGTGGTCGTACCAGCCGTCGGAATCGTCGTAGGCGATGATGATCGCCATCGAAGGCCAATACTTGCTTTGTTGCAGGCGGTTGATGGTCGCGACCAGAAAGTGCTGTTCGTCTATCGGTCCGGAATAGCCCGCGTGTCCGTCCTGATACGCACGTGCCTTGAGGAAACTCACTGCCGGCAGATCGCCGTGTGCAACGGCGTTCCAGAAATCCTCCAGCCCGTATTGATGATTGGCGGGCCCATCGTGGCCGATATTCACAACCGACAGCGGTGGCAAGTGATGTGGATTCGCCGTCGAGGCATAGTACTGGAACGGTTCGTGGTGCGGCACGTAATCAGGAATGTTCGCGCCAATCGCGTTCTTGTGGCTCGAATTGCATATCGCGCGGCCGTCCTTTGTTCTCGACGTGGGCTGGAAGCCGCCCTCGAACCAGCCCCAGGTGACGCCCTTTGCGCTCAGCAGATTGCCGACGTTCCGGCCGCCGAAGCGGACCGTCTTACCTTGCGAGCAATCATCGAAGGCCGGATCGGGATCGGAGATGGTCGTGCCGTACACGACGTGATCGGGGATGTCCGGGTTCGCGCCGTGCGTATTGCCGGATACCAGGTTCAGAGCGCCGGGCGTCGAAGGGCCGAAATTGGTGCCGAAGGAATTGTCGCTCATCGCGAAATGCTGGGCGTAGTTCCACATCGCGGTAACGGTGTTGCCGTCGTAATAGCCGAAGACGAGCTTCGGGTTGCAGCCCGGTGCCGCGTGCTTCTCCGCGACCGGCAGGAAGCGGTCCACCAACCCGCCGTCATAGGCATATTGTTCGGCCGTGTAGCCATGATCCTGATCGCAGGTCACGGCCTGGCTGCGGTCGAGCCGGAACGGTGCGACGCCGTTCGGGTTGTGTGCAATCAACTCCGGCGTCAACCCGTTGACGCTCGGTGTTCCGGACAGTGCATGAAACGCGGGTTCGCCCGGCGGATTGGTCGCGTTCGGGTAAGTCGCGAAATAGTGATCGAAGGAAATGTTTTCCTGAAAGATCACGACGAGATATTTGATCGGCGAAGACGGCACGGGTGCCGGTACGGCCGAAACGGAAGCTGCGGACAGCAGCAAAACGAGTATGGCGGCAATTCGAATCGGCATCGCGAATCTCCCGTTACGAGGGCCGTAAGACGCATCGCGTCTTGCGGGCGGAAGCTTACACCCGGTGGGTGGTGCGCGGCTCGCGCGATTCAAGAAAATCGAGCAGGCGATCGTCGAGCCAGAAGCGGGGGAGGCCGAAGCGGCCGTGGCCAAGAAAACCGACGTGGCCGCCGTGCGCTGATAATTCCAGCGTGACTGAGGGCGAGAGATCGGTCGCCGCGGGTAGCGTTTCGCGCGGAATCAGGGGATCGTCGAGCGCGTTGACGATCAGCGTCGGCACGGCGATGCGACGCAACCAGGGCAGACAGCTTGTGCGCTCGTAATAGTCGTTCGCCCCGTCGAAGCCGTGTAGTGGCGCGGTGATGCGCTCGTCAAAGTCATAAATGCTTTCGAGTTCGCCGAGCGGCGGGAGCAGGAAGGGCGGCGAGACTTGCGCGAATTTGCGCCGCGTATGGCGACGCAAACCGCGAAGCAGGTAGCGTCCGTAGCCGCGGGCCTCGCCGTTGCGCAGGCTGTCGGAGGTGGGCGCAAGCCGAAACGGCACGGAAACGGCCGCCGCCGCCGTGAGCGGTGCCGCGGCACCGCTTTCGCCGAGCCACTTGAGCACGATGCCGCCGCCCATCGAATAGCCGATGACGGCGCCCGGACCGTAACGCGCGGCGAAGCGGCGGGCAACGAGATCGAGATCCCGCGTAAAACCGGCGTGATAGCCGATGGCGAGGCGATTGGGTCGTCCCGAAAGTCCGCGATAGTTAAGCAGCGCCGCGCGCCAACCCGCGGCAGCGAACCGCTTCAGCACGCGGGAGGCATAGGGCGAATCGAGGCCACCGGTCAGGCCGGGAAGAACGAGCCCCCACGATTTGCCTTCGTTACGGATCCAGTCGAGATCGAGAAAATCGCCGTCCGGCAATTCCCAGCGTTCCCGCAGTGGATGCAGCCGGGGAAGATGCGGGACGCCGCCGAGCAGCGTTTGCCGGTTCGCACCGGTCAAGCCGCGCGGCGGACGGAATGCCGAAGCCTGGATACGGCCATGAGCCGGAGCGTTCATGGCGTGTGTGCAAGCGCCACGGGATGCCAGTTCGCGAGCGTCCAAGCCCGGACTTCGTCCGTGGCGGCATCGGCGAGCGCTGCGGGCGGCGACTGACTCAGGAAGACGAACGCGGCCGCCAGTGAGCCGAAATGGAGAGGACCGCTCGGGGTGGGGGCGAAGCGGCCGCGGACCGGCATCATGGATTACGGCGCCGCGCCGGGGATCATCCGCCGATCTGACGTTCGCGTATCTCGTCGAGGGTCTTGCAGTCTATGCAGAGCGATGCGGTTGGGCGCGCTTCCAGGCGGCGGATTCCGATCTCGGAGCCGCAACTTTCGCACCAACCGTATTCGTTGATCTCCAGAGCCTTGAGTGCCTCGTCTATCTTGCGCAGCAGTTTGCGCTCGCGATCGCGCGTCCGCAGTTCCAGGCTGAATTCCGATTCCTGGCTCGCGCGATCGTTGGGATCGGGGAAATTGCTCGCCTCGTCCTGCATGTGATGGACGGTGCGATCCACTTCTTCCATGAGTTCGCGTTTCCAGGCAACCAGGATTTCTTCGAAATGCGCCCGCTGGGGCTTGTTCATGTAGGCTTCGCCGCGCTTCGGCTTGTAGGGCTTGATGTCCCCGGCCAGGCCGCTGGTGCGTGGAGCGGGTGGTTTGCGCGAAACCTGTTTTTTCGGTGCGGGCTTTTTCGCCGCCGGCTTTCGCGGGGCAGGTTTGGCCGGCGCCGCTTTTTTCGGCGCGTCCTTGCGGGCTGTGGCCTTTGAGGTCGCAGCCTTTCCTGCCGCCGGCTTTTTCTTTGGGGCAGCCTTTTTGGTCGGGGTCTTGCGGCGGGTGACCGCCATTGCTCACTCCCAGTATGATCGTGGGAAATTGGACATTTATACCGGAAGGTTCGGTCTCATGCAAGCCGTGGCTCGGAATTGCCTGCCGCGAGCTCGAGAACCTCTACCCACAGCGCCGTAACGCCAGCGGTGGCCGCCGCCAGCAGGAAGAGGTTCAGCACCGGGACCAGGGCCATGCACGAGCAGGCGACGCCGAAGCCGAGTACTCGGCCGCGATTCTGCTTGATCAGCTCGTGCTGGCGCGCCCAGTCGAGGTTGCGCGCTCCGAGTGGGAAGTCGCTGATCATGACCGCGAGCACCCAGGATCCAAACAGGAACCACAGCGGTGTGAGCAGCAAATTGATCAGTGGGATGAATATCAGGATGAGGGTGACGACGAGCACCAGAAGGAGCAGGATCAGCAGGTAAAAGAGGCGTGGAAACTGGCGCCAGAAGCCGATCCAGCACAAATAGAGCATGCCGCGATGGGTTTCGGGCAGGCGCCCGGTCAGGCGGCGCTCGACGGCGTTGGTGAGTGCCATGAAAAACGGCAGGCCGACGAGGCCGACCATGAGGGTGAAGCAGAAATAGAAGCCGAAGACGAAGAATGCACCGAGCGCGATCCACAGCAACCACACGGTCCAAGCGAGCCACCACGGAAGCAGGCTCTTGATCCAGCTGGTGAGGTCGCCGAAGAAATACGCGGCGAGCACGATCAGCACCACGAAGGCGAGGACCGAGCACAGGAGCGGCAGGATGGCGTAGCGGCGCAGGCCCGGCTCGGTAATCAGTTCCACGCCCTTGACCAGCGCCTGGAAGCCGGCCAGGAAACCGGAGATCATGGCAGGGTGACGGGCGGTGGGGCGTTCCAGCCGGACGCACGGTGCTCGGCAATAACCTCGGTCGCGATGCCGCCGCGCACATTGAACCGGGCACGCAAACGCAGGTAACGCGGGGCGAGGGCGGCGACAAGATCGTCGGCGATGCGGTTCGTGACCGCCTCGTGGAAGGCGCCCTCGTCGCGGTAGGACCACAGGTAGAGCTTGAGGCTTTTTAGTTCCACGCAGCGTTCAGCGGGCACGTATTGGAGTTCGAGGCGCGCGAAATCCGGCTGGCCGGTGAGCGGACACAGACAGGTGAACTCGGGCAAATCCATGCGGATGGTGTAATCGCGGTCCGGCTGCGGATTGGCAAAGGTTTCGAGAGTTCTGGAAGGGGTGTTCGACATAGTGACGTGGCTCGACCTCGACCGATAATTTACACTAGCGCCTGGAAAGACCTATGGCCCCGGATGCGGCTCAAGCGGATCAAGCTGGCAGGATTCAAGTCCTTCGTCGACCCTACCAGCGTCGAGTTTCCCAGCGTGCTTGTCGGCATCGCCGGACCCAACGGTTCGGGGAAGTCGAACATCGTCGACGGCGTGCGCTGGGTCATGGGCGAAAGCTCGGCGCGGCATCTGCGCGGCGGCCAGATGGCCGATGTCATCTTCAATGGCTCCTCCGGCCGCCAGCCGCTCGGGAGTGCCGCGGTCGAGATGATCTTCGACAACAGTGAGGGTCGGCTCGGCGGCGAATATGCGAACTGGAGCGAAATCGCGATCCGGCGCAGCGTGGATCGCGAGGGAATCTCCAGCTATTACCTGAACGGCACCCGCTGCCGGCGTCGCGACATCACCGACGTCTTTCTCGGCACGGGGCTCGGACCGCGCAGCTACGCGATTATGGAGCAGGGCACGATCAGCCGGCTGGTCGAGTCCAAACCCGAGGAACTGCGCGAATTCCTGGAAGAGGCCGCCGGCGTTTCGCGCTACAAGGAACGGCGGCGGGAAACCGAAAACCGTATTCACCACACCCGCGAGAATCTCGAGCGCTTGGACGACGTGCTCGAAGAGGTCGGCAAGCAGCTCGCGCATCTGCGTCGCCAGGCCCGGGCCGCGGAACGCTACAAGGAACTGAAGAGCGAAGAGCGGCGGCGGCGTGCCGAATTGCTGGCCCTGCGCATGCAGGCACTCGATGCCGAGCTGGGCGAACGCGAAAAAGAGGCGCGTGATCGGAATCTCTCCGTGGAAGCCGAAGTTGCGCGCGAGCGCGCTGTCGAGCGCGAACTTATCAGTGCGCGCGCCGAGCATGACGCAGCCGTAGAGGCTGCCGGCAAGATTCAGCAGCGTTACTTTGAATTGCAGACCGAGGTTGCGCGGCTGGAAGAAGCGATTACCGGGGCGCGGCGCGAGCATGGATTGCATCAGGAGCGTCTGCAAGCGCTCACGGAGCAGCTTGCCGAGAACGAACAGCGGGCCGCGGTCGATGTTGAACGTGCGGCTGCCCTGCACGCCGAGCTTGAACGGCGTGAACCGGAGTTGCGGGCCGCGCAGGAGCGAAGCCATGAGGCTCAGGCCGCACGCGATGCCGGCGAGGCCGCGACCGAGGCCGCACAACAGGCGAACTTGGGCCACCGCGAAGCGCTTGTCGAAGCACGGCACCGCCTTGACATCGCGCAAACCGAGTCGAGCGC
>JBOIBN010000103.1:0-6904 GCA_050739575.1 Gammaproteobacteria bacterium | reverse complement strand
AACGGATGCAGGCTCAATCCGATGCAGCGACTGGGCGTCGCTCGTACCCGCGCCAACTGCGGCGGCGTGGTCTACGATGACGTAGGACCCACCGGGCTTCAGCCGCTCGTAGACGGCTCGATTGAAGTGGGCCGCCGTCGCGCCCCTGGCCTGGATCAGCGCGGTGTGGAGATCGTGGTAGAACAGGTGCAGCCACAGGACATCCGCGGGTTGCGTGGCCTCCGGCATCGCCACGAGGTCCGCTGAGACGGCTTCGACGTTCTCTCGGCCCGGCTCCTTCGCAAGCGTCCGCATGCGGCCGACCGGATCGTTCTTGAAGTGGGCGACTTCGGCCGGCACGAAGCTGTAGACCCGTCCTTCGGGTCCGACGATGTCGGAGAAGAGACGGGTCCAGTCGCCGTCGCCCGGGTAAACGTCGATGACGGTGGAGCCCTCATCGACTCGCGCGAAACGTATCAACTCGGATAGCTTGGATTGGTCGTACATCAGGATCTCCTTTACGGTTGGGTATTCGATGAGCGCGCGGCGTGCCGGGCGTGGCGCGTTAGAGTTGCGCAAGACCGCCGTCAACGGCGACCTCGCTGGCGGTCATGAAGCTGCTGTCCGGCGACGCGAGAAAGGCAGCCGCCGCTCCGATCTCCGTCGGATCGGCCATGCGTTGGAGCGGATTCATCGAGGCGAAGACCTTCATGCCCTCCTCACCCAGCGCTTCCTTCGCGAGTTCGGTCGCAGTCGGCCCGGGCGACAGCACGTTGACCCGGATGCCGGTGCCCTTCAGATCCTCCGCCCAGGTCCGCGCGAGGTTGCGCACTGCCGCCTTGCTCGCGCTGTAGGCACTGAATGCCGAGGCGCCCGTGGTGCCGGCGCTCGATCCGGTCAGGATTATCGAACCGCCCTTGCCCATCAGCGGTAGTGCCTTCTGAACCGTGAAGATCGTACCCTTCACATTGGTGTCGAAGATTTCGTCAATGTGCTCGGCGGTGATCTTGCCGAGCGGAAGCGGGCTTCCCGCCCCGGCATTGGCGAAGACGATATCGAGGGTTCCGCGCTCGGCTTTCACCGCCGCGTAGAGTCGGTCGAGGTCGGCCAGATCGGAGACCGAGCCCTTCACCGCGCGGGCATTGGGCCCGAGATCGGCCACAGCGGCGTCGAGCGCTTCCTGCCGGCGGCCGAAGATGAAGACGAAGGCGCCTTCTTCGATGAAGCGCTTTGCCGCGGCGCGGCCGATGCCGGTAGCGCCACCGGTGATCACAGCGGTCTTTCCATGAAGCCGCTGCGCGATAGCCGCGCCGATGCCGCGCGTGCCGCCGGTGACGAGCGCACGACGACCGACGAACTCTTTCGAGAAATCGAGCTTGCCGGACAAAATTTTATCTTCATCTTTAATCGAGTTACTCATTACAAAATCTCCTCTGTACTTTCGCGTGACGAGAAGGGGTGCCGCGCATACCCCGTTGAATCCGGATACCTTCATTGCTGCTGATCTTGTGCCTCAGTGCCGCCCGCCGGCGCGCTCCTCTGCGATCTGCCGACCTGTCGGCCTGCTCGCTGGCGAAGGCGTCCATGGCCGACATGTCCCGCTCTTGCCGTAGCGGTGTGATCGCTGCCTTGCCCGACCTGCCCCAGGCGACGAACACTGACAGGGCGATTACGGCCAGGTTCACGGGGAGCGGCGTGGGTAACACGCCGAAGAGGGCGTGAAAGAATATGGCGATCCCCTGGAGCGCCGCCGAACATACGGCCGCAAGCACGGCGAGCTTCGGCGCGATCCGCGTCAGCGACGGCAACAACACGCCCAGACCTGCGGCCAGGTCCGCGGCGCAGATGAACATCAAAACCTGTTCGGGCAGATGCCCGGCCCAAGGGGCTATTGCCAAGACCTGTGCCGCGGGCAGGAAAAGCGCCGCTATGCCGGTGGGCAGATACACGCCGGCCAGCAGCGCCTGCGCGAGCCACAGCCCGGCCCGCAAGGGCAGCCCTTGGTCGGGAATGTCATTCGTGTTGACGGTAATCATGATTGCATCTCCTTTTGATTCGGCCACTGGTGGCCCCGGTGCGTGCCGGTCACTCGCCTGCACCGGCAGGAGCGGAGCCTCCGCCCGATCTTTTGGCAAACCAGACCAATCCCAGCAATGCGAGAAAGACCCAGCCGGACAGCCAGAAGAAATCGTTGGTCGCGAGCATGAAGGATTGCTGGCTGATCACGTGAGCCAGATCGGCGAGCGAAGCCTTCGCGCTCATTCCGAGTTCGCCCAGTTTGTTGAATACTTCGTTGGTGAAGGGATTGTGCACGGTCGCAACCTCGGAAAGCCGGGCGTCGTGCAAGGCCTGGCGCTGGTCCCATATCGCGACGCTTATTGAGGCGCCGAAACCGCCAGCAAGCATGCGCATGAAATTGAACAAGCCTGATGCGCTGGCGATACGTTCCGGAGGCAAACCGGAGACCGACATCGCGATCAGCGGAATAAAGAACAGCGGTATGCCGATGCCAAACACCAGGCGCGGAACCATCAACTGCGCGAGGTCCACGTTCGTCGCGAAACGGGAAATCCAGAAGGACACGCCGGCAAACAGCGCAAACGCAATCGTCACCAGCAGTCTCGGATCGAATCGCCGCATCAAACCGCCTACCATCGGCGCAACGAACACCGCCAGCAAACCAACCGGCGCGGCAGCGATCCCCGCCCAGGTGGCCGTGTAGCCCATCTCGGTCTGCAGCCACAGCGGAAATATGATGATGCTGCCGAAGAACGTCAAATAGCCGAGACTGATGGCCAGCGTCGCTACCGTAAAGTTCCGCCGGCCGAACAAGGTCAAATCCACGACCGGGTTCCTTTCAGTCAATTCCCAGGCCACAAAGAAACTCAGCGCGACTACGGCGATCGCGGCGAGCCAGCAGATAGTGGATGAGGAAAACCAGGCGAGTTCGTTGCCCTTGTCGAGCATGATCTGCAGGCTCGCGACGCCGACGATCAGCAACCCGAGGCCGATCTTGTCCATCGGGCGGCGTTCCTTTTCGGTTTCGCGGCCGCGCAATATGAAGGCAGTGATCGCCACCGCGACCAGACCGATGGGTACGTTGATGTAGAACACCCACGGCCAACTGAAGTCGTCGGTGACCACGCCGCCGAGGACAGGGCCCACGACCGGTGCGACGACCGCGATCATGCCCCAGATGGAAAGCGCCGTCCCCTGTTTTTCCGGTGGATAGTTCATCTGCAGGAGGCTTTGCGAGAGCGGGATCATGGGGCCCGCGACTGCGCCCTGCAGCACACGGCACAGAATCAGCATCGGGAGCGATGTCGCGAGACCGCAGAGCAACGAAAGGAGCGAGAACAGCAGCGTCGCGGCGAGAAACAGCCGCACTTGGCCGAAACGTTTCCCGAGCCATCCGGTCAGCGGCAGCGCAATCGCGAGACTGACCGCGAAGGAGGTTATCACCCACGTGCCTTCGTCGGGGCTCACCGCGAGATTGCCGGCGATCGTCGGAATCGCTACGTTCGCGATCGAGGTGTCCAGGACGTTCATGAACAACCCGAGCGAGACGCCGACCGTAAGCAGTACAAGCCGGACGCCGGTGATCGGCGGAAAATTACTCCCCATGGGGGGCACCAGTTCTGGAATCGGAATCCGAAGCCGCCACCTCTTTTACCGAACCGTCGCCGCCGTTATCGCGAATAATTTGTGCGATGAGCTGTTTGGCGCCGGCTGCCTGCGCGTCGTAGACCGTGGTTTTGTATGCGCCCGGATCGACTATCTTGCCCATGACGGCGCTCGCGTCGCGGCCCGTCTCGACAGTGACGTCCATGGACAGACCGATTCGCAAAGGGTGGCGTGCTAAATCCGCCTGCGAGATGCCGATGCGCACGGGCACGCGCTGCACGACCTTGATCCAGTTGCCGGTCGCGTTCTGCGGCGGCAACAGTGAGAAGGCACTCCCGGTTCCCGCGCCGACGCCGATCACCCGGCCGTGAAAAGTCGCCGAGCCGCCATACGCGTCGGCTTGCATGGTCACGGGCTGACCGATGTTAATGCTGCCGAGTTGCGACTCCTTGAAATTGGCCTCGACCCAAAGCTGATTGAGTGGCACGATCGCCATCAGCGCCGTGCCGGGATCTATGTCCTCGCCGACCTGCACACTGCGTTGCGCGACGTAGCCCGAGACCGGCGCAACGATGGTGGTTCTTTTAAGCGCGAGATAGGCAGCGCTCACCCGGGCAGCCGCGAGCCGAACTTCCGGGTTATCGGCAATGCCGCTTTCCTTCAATCGGGCGCGAACGCCTTGCAGCGCCTGTTCCGCCGCCGTAAGCCCGCGCTTGTCCACGTCCACGAGCGTGGCGCTGTGCTCAAGATTCTTGGTCGAGTAATAGCCCAGCCCATTCATCTTCTTGTTGCGCGAATAATCGCTTCGGGCCAGTTCGAGCGTCGCCCGCTGCTTGGCAACCTCGGCCTGCAACTGCTTTTCGTTTGCGTACAGCGCGTTGGTTTGACGAACCGTGGCGGCGAGCTGCGCCTTCGCCTCCTGCAAGGCGATGCGCGCATCGGCGCCGTCGAGCCGGATCAGCGTCTGCCCTTGGTGAACCCGCACCGTGTCGTCGGCCAGCACCGCAACTACGGTGCCTTTCTCCTGAGCCATGACCGCGACGCTATTGCCGGCGACGTACGCATCGTCGGTGGATTGGCGATAGCGCCCCACGACTGCCCAGTAGGCGCCATAGGTGACGCCGAGAGCGGCGAATATCACCGCGAGACTCACGAGCGCGATGCGGCGCTTGCGCTTGCGGGGATCAGGAGTTTTTTCGACATCTTTCTCGGGATTGTTTTCACTGCTCACTTGGGATCTCCTACTTAACGAAATCATAATAGTTGACTAGTTAGTCAAGTTGCTGATAAAAAAAGAGAAAATTGCTACATGGTCTGTTCTTGCCCTCGCTATGCTTCCTTGACTGTCCGTTTGGCGCCGAGCAGCCGTAGCGCCTGTTCGTACAACCCGCGCAACGGTTCCGGATTGCCCTGCACGCGAGCCCTGGCCATTGCACCTTCCATAAGCGTCTGGACGCCTTGCACCGCCTCTTCCACGCTGGATACATCAACCAACCCTGCTGTCTGCGCATCGCGGATGGCCGCCTCGATGTATCCGTGCTTGCGCTTCACGTACCGTTGCGAAGCGTGCCAGACTTCCGGATCCAAGCCGCCACTTTCCATGCCGAGGCTGAAAAACGGGCACCCGAGCACGCGACCTTGGGTCTTGCTCATCTCAAGCTGGCTTTGGTAAAGCGCTTCAAAATACTGTTTCAGCCGCTCCAAGGGCGGATTACTCACGGAAAACGCCGCGTCCATTTTGGGCCGCCTCGTCTGCCAGGCATCCTCCATGGCGGCGAGCGCAAGCGCCGCCTTGGACTCGAAGAAATGGTAGAAGCTGCCCTTCTTCACGCCCGCGCGCTCGCAGATGGCATCCACCGTCACCGCGTTGTAACCCCGTTCCCAAGTCAACTCGGTGGCCGCGTCCATCAGGCGTTCCCTAGCGTCACTTACTCGTCCCATGGGCACATTATAGTTGACTGTTTAGTCAAATGCAAGAGGGCGGGCCTGCCTTGATTCCGGTCGGGCCGGAAGCGGTCCGAGGTGGGACCGTCTCTTCCCCGGCAACCGGTTACGCCGGCGACGTGTGGTTCCCCCAGCCCGCCCCGAAGGATCATTTCTGGCGGACGATGCCGCACCACGGCATGACGCCGCACACATCGGGAACCTCGCTCTCGGCGCAGACCGGCTACGCCGCCGGCACGCGCGAGATTCTGGAGTCATACTTCGCCGGCAAACCGATCCGCACCGAGTACCTGATCGTCGACAAGGGCAAGCTAGCCGGTGCCGGCGCCCACGCCTACACCGCCGGCGACACCACCAAAGGCTCCGAGGAAGCCGAACGTTTCAAGTGACCGCTGGTTGGCGCAACAAAGGGTAGCGTGGCTTCTAGTCTTTTTTTATGCATAACGCCGGCGCTCAGCCGCGCCGCTTTGCGGCGTCGGCTGCAGCGCTTTGTTGGCCGACAGCTTCACAGTGATTGTGTCGCTCTATTTTTGAGCTTTTTGATATCCTTCGGATCCTTGACTATGTGCATCCTACGATGGCAGTTGGGACACAATGCCACCGTATTTTCAATTGCATCAGAACCGCTATTGGCAAGCCAGTCAATATGATGGCACTCTAGATATGGATTGCCGTCACTGCCAATAAACGGCGCTGCGGATCGACACAGATCACACATTCCCTTTGCCCTGCGCTTCGCGTATTCAGAAACGTATGGATTTCGCGCAAATGACGTAGTAACCGAGGCTGTCGTCTTTGGCTTTCGAGTTGATGCTTTGGCTTTCTTTGTCAGTTCAGAATCTGATAGTTCCGTTGTTTTCTGCCATATTTCCTCAGACTTGAACCTAGATACCTCAATGACGAACTCTCCGATTTGCTTCGCTACGTCGGCAGCGCCGAGATCCGCAACTTTAATGGCGTGTTCCGGCCGATCTGGCTTAGCAGTGTAGATAAATGAAACCGTTGGTCCTTTATACCAGGAGAGGAATGCTGTCTTTCCGATTCCTTTCCTGCCGCCTCCAACCTTGCCTCGGTGTAGAAGCACTATGCTTCCTGTATCGCTATCTTTAGCGAACAGGCCTGCTACTCTCAGCGATTTTCCATCGAGCGCAACATTTGTCTCTGTGACTATCCTATTGGACCCTTTCAGCACCAAGTGGTCAGCGATACCGAATGCATGAGAGTTCCTATGGAAAAGTGGACACTGCGGGTTACGCACATTGGGCTTCGAACTCGATTGGAGAATGGTAGCTCAGTGCTGAGTGTAATCTGCGTGTGTTGTAAAAGTCGATGTAGCTGCGTATGGCTGAGCGCAGCT
>JBOIBN010000102.1:0-7115 GCA_050739575.1 Gammaproteobacteria bacterium | reverse complement strand
CGGCCTGCTTCAAAATGCCCATGATCTGACTGTCGCTGAATCGAAACTTCTTCACGTAGAACCTCCTCGCTCCAATAAGAGAAAATTCTACTTCTGAATACCGCTACTTTCGGGGGGGATTACCGATAGAGTGTGTAGCCGATCGAACATAGCATCAATACTCAACGGTATATGCTTGCACATAAGCATACTCCAATATTTTATAACCCACCCAAAAGCCACAGTCACATACCACGCTATTGCAGAGCGCCATTCGTCACGCTGTAATGCGTTGGTTATGTGGAAAGTCCCGTATCAACCAGCGCGATCAAGTCGAACCCGAGTGCCGCCACGCCGAATACATGACGTCCAAATTCCCTCGCCATTCAGGAGCATGGCTGCGCATTGTCATTTCATCCGTCACTTTCGTGTTGACTCTCCACCGGTGGCACTCGATGCCAGCGCTTGCCCGTGGCGAGCCAAGGTATGTCGCGGTAGGAATCTGCTAGCACCCAGGCGGCTGCCATCAGCGTCCAGGAGACGATGAACTCACTCCAACTCAACCCTGTGACGGAGCTTGTTTGGCCTTCCGCCAACTTTGGCACCCACACCAGCACTGTGAACAGGGCCATCTGCACCGCTACGAGCGCGGCGGCCAGCCGTGCGTACACTCCGATGAGCACCGCCACGCCCGCCGCGATGTAGGTACAGCCGAAGAAATACGCCCAGAACAGATGCGCCGGCAGCCAGCCGGGCACCAGCGGTGTGGTCAAATTGACATAGATGAAATGGCTCGCGCCGAAGAAAATCAAGGCCAGACCGAATAGCACCCTCGCGATGCGCACGCCCGTATCGCCGGCGGCGAAACCGAGCCACCGCCTGTCCCAGTCGGCGGCGAACCAGGCATACAGTACCCAGGCGGCCGCGACGATTACGGCGGTCTCGACAAAGCCGTACCAGGAACCTAATACAGCGGGCGCGGGGAAGACGTCGGGTACTCTAAACACCAGCAACTTAAGCACGAGATAGACGAGCAGCACGCGGGCGGCGATGGCGGCTATGCGCCGCCAGAACAAACCTATGCCACATGCCAGCGAGATGACGGCGCAGAGATAGGCCAGCGCCTCGCGTGCGGGCAGGCCCTTGGGCACCCCCTGCCATATCGGAGCGAAATCGCCTTTGATCAGACCCAGGATTCCGAGGGCGATCAGGGTCGCCGCAAAGACCGCATGACCTACGCTTGCGATGCGCATTGCCCTATCCTCCGGTGGTGTTCCAGTTCATCCGGGACAGGCATATCTTATATGCCGGATGCCGGCATAGTACACAATTGCGCTTCGGGGTAAGACCTGCGCCGATTCGATGGGATCGGGATAGAGTCCTGCCAAATTGAACCCCGAATCCGCCCGTCTTTGGATCACCGAACCAGTCCCGCACCACAGGCGGATCATGTAGCATGTATGGCTCACTTGGCGCTCCATGCCTCAAAGCCAACTACAGGGAAGAAGAAGTATGTATACCGTCACGGCGCAGTACTCCCATCACACCACCGACCAGAAGGAACGTCTTGGCGATATGGATCTGGCGATGGCGCTCGAAGCGTTCGACAAATTCGACTGGATCGGCGAGGCCGAACGCGCAGATCAACTCAAGAAGGCGTCCCCAACGCTGGCCTTCGAGGACAAGGCGAAAGGTAAGCTGCTGTGGGTGTCCGGCTACGCCCCACGCGGCAGCCTCCTCTTCGTGAGCGAATGCAGCTTTCCCGGGAAGGTGCCGAAGTTATTCGGCCTATGGAAGAGTCGGGGAACCGTAGAGCTCTCAACAGGCGATCTCACTATCGCGCAAGCCCGCAGAGCAATCGAGCTCTTCTACGCCAGCGCATCCAGGGAGCTTCGAAAACTGTATTCACCGTACATAACGGGGTTGGATGGTTAGAAACGCGCTTCGGGGTAAGACTTTGCAATTTACACGGACATCAAATGTAAGGCCTAACCCTAAAAGTGGGCTTTCATACGTGGCCTTAAAAACCACAGTCTTAAAAACTTTTCTGCCAGCCCACCACGATTCCGTCGGGCATGTAGCCCAGGAAGAACGGCATTTGGCGATTGTGGGCGAAGATTCCGAAAGCGGTGCCAAGTGCCCAGCCGGCAAGCACGTCGGTCTGCCAATGCCCTTGGACTTTCACACGCGCGACGGCGTCGTAGAGAGGCAATGCTTCCAGAGCCCATACCCAGGGATCCTGTTGCTGATATTCGAGAATGAACGGCGTCACGAAGCTGGCCTGCAGCGTCACCTCGCCGCTCGGAAAACTCTGGCAGCAGTTGCCCTGGAACCAGTAGCCGGGGCTCTCCGACTGGTAGGGGCGCGCGCGACTGAAAGTGTACTTGAGAACCTGGGCGGTAACTCCAGAGAAAACCGAAGCATCAACGCTTTGCCAAAACGTTCGCCCGAGACGACTCTGGCCACCGAGCCACAGCGACCCGGCAATCTCGGTTCCGATCACGGCGTATTCGAGATCCAGTTGGCGGCTGCGTTTCCATATTCCAGAGTCGTCGTTGGGTAACCGGTGGTCAATACCGACCAATCCACCCACCCCGACGATCAGCGGAATCGCTCCGAGCAAATAATAGCCCGCCCGATCGCTCGGACCGGACGAGGTATCTGGATTGCCGGCCGCTTGAAACGTTGTCGCCCCGTCCTGACTGGAAGCCATTCCGGGTGCGCCGATGTCCGCAAGCGCGCAGCGTGTTTCCATGCAGCCAGTGTATTTATCGTGGCGCAATGACAGGGCCATTTGTGCGCTGAGGCTCGTCGGCGTCAGTGTCCTCGTGCAGCTATCGTTCTGCAAGCCGAGCGAACAGTCCGCCGGATCGTTTGCCGTAGAACCTGCCTGCGAGGATTGAGCCGCCTGCACCGGGGTAGCCCAGACCAGACCGGCAAAGCCGGCACAGACGAGAACGTGAAGGGTCTTCATCGTGTCTCCTGGCGTATTTGGGTTTGTCTCGTTACCCTCCGCTTATTGACCCGACACTTGCAAAAACACTATATTCTTTGCCTTTAGTAATTGCAACGGCCTGGAGAAGGCCAGGCCCGGCAATTCGACCTCTGCAGATTTGCTAATATCGACCTACCTGGAACTTGAAAGGATGTATGAACGAACTGCACCCCCCTGCCGGATTCAGTCCGGCAATTCGGCGGCTGCATTTTGCGGTCGCCGTCCTGGTCACGACGCAGCTTGTGATCGGACTTACAATGAGCCCGAAACAAACGCCCGAACTTTTCCTGTCCCACCAGTTGATCGGCCTTACGATCGCTGCGCTGGTCTTGCTCCACTGGATGTGGCTGTTCACGCGCGAGCGTGGTCAGCTTGCGCAACTCATACCTCTGCGCGCGTCGGCGTTGCGCGCCGTCGGCTGCGACCTGCACGGAGTGTTGCACGGACGTATGCCGGAGGGCGGCCCACGCCCCGGGCTTCCGGCACTGATACACGGACTCGGACTCTTGGCCTTGACCGCAGTGGCCGGCCTCGGAACCGGGATTTACGTGCTGATCCGCCTCAACCACACGCATTCCGAGGCAGGCAAGGTACTCAGTGAACTGCATGTCTTTTTTGCCTGGGTCGTGATCGTGTACTGGTGCGGCCACGTGCTGTTGGCGCTTGTTCACGAGGCTACCGGGGATCACGTCATAGCACGCATGCTGAAATTGGGCACTGGCAACCGATAGGTTAGTGTCGGGTCTCACACGCGGGATATAACTTCGCTTTCCACCATTTGAGCTTCAGATCGTACAATCATGGCCTCGCGTTTGTCAGGCCGCGGGGAGAAAAGACATGGTTATTGCCGAAACCGACCGCTTGAGACTGCGGCAGCTCGCGCCATCGGATGCCGCATTCCTCTGTCGTCTGCTCAACGAACCGTCGTGGCTCCAGAATATCGGAGACCGAGACGTCAGAACCGTGGAAGACGCGGAGCGCTACATTCATTCGAAGATCATGGAGTCGTACAGAACCCTGGGCTTCGGCATGAATCTGGTCGAATCCAAAACCGGCTGCGAGCCCATGGGCGTTTGCGGTCTGGTCAAGCGTGACGCGCTGCCCGTTCCCGACATCGGTTTTGCCTTCCTGCCGGAGTTTTGGGGACAGGGTTACGCCTTCGAAGCCGCCTCTGCGCTGATGCGCGATGCCGAAGTGTCGTTGGGCCTGAACCGGCTGCTCGCCATCGTAAGTCCGGGCAATGATGCATCGTGCCGGCTGCTGGAGAAACTCGGATTCAAGTCGGAGGGTCATTTCCGCCTCAACCCGGAAGACAAGGAACTCGAGTTGTATGCAGTCGCAATCTGATGACATTTCATGACCGCCCGCGTCCGGTTCGTCATCGCCGATGAGTGATTGGACAAGCGAAACCGATGAGCTGCCCGGAGTCGGCGGCCGGAGGCTTCGGATCCGAAAGAACGGCGAGTGCCTGACCTTCGCCGAGGTAACCGGACTGCTGAAGACGAGCGACAAGTTTCGGACACTGTTTAACGACGCGCTCGCAAAGATGCCGTTCGAGGCCTTTCGCTGGGAGACGCCGCCGGTGACTCGAAGCAACGCGGACCGGACGTTCGAGTGCGTCGTGCTGGAGAGCCGCGAACTCCTCTGCCCGCCGGAGTCGCACGCTTTCGACGCGCAGTTCAATGGCCAACGCGCACCCGAGGTTCTCGCTTTCCCGAATCTCGGCAATGACGCGTTCATGGTGGTGCCATGCCCGGGAGCGCCGTTGTCGGCCTACGCACATCTCGGCACCTTCGTGCGCCATGCGCCGGAAGAACAGCGCGACCGGCTGTGGCGGAAAGTCGGCGAAGCGCTGGATACACGCATCGGCACGGCGCCGATCTGGCTGAACACGGCGGGCGCCGGCGTGGCCTGGCTGCACATACGTCTGGACAGCCGGCCCAAGTATTACTGCCATGCTCCGTATCGACACGAGCGCCCGTGACGTTTCGATACGCGCCGTCTCCGGGGAACGTTGATGATCCGGAAGCGCATTTTCTGGGAAAGGATCAAAATGACACCGATAGAATTTAATTCGGGAAAGCCCGTGTTGCAACGTACGAACGAAGTATCTTGATGGGCTCGTGGACCGCTCACAATTGACGGTATCGAGGCATGGCCGGCACGAACAAAAACGCTGACGTTGACGTCGCTGTCATCGGCGCGGGCGCCGCAGGCATTGCTGCGGCTCGTTATCTGTCGGCCCGCGGACTGAACTGCCGCATTCTCGAAGCGCGCTCGCGGAGGGGCGGACGGGCGTGGACCGAACGCGACAGCCTGAACCTGCCGTTCGACCGCGGCTGCGGTTGGCTGCACGATGCACAGCACAATCCGTTGCGCGAGCTTGCCGAGGCGGAGGGCATGGAGTGCACCGACGGATTGCAGTTCCGGTTCCACCTGAACGGTCGGTTCGCCGATAAGAACGAAAGCCAGGAGTTACAGGACTTTCTCGATCGCAGCTACCGCTTGCTGAAGGACGAGGGCCGGGCCGGCAACGACGTGGCGGCGGCTGCGGTTCTGGACCGCAACCATCCGCGCCGCCCGTTCCTCAATTCCATGGTGTCGGGCATCAACGGCGTCGACGTGGATGCGTATTCCACCGGCGATGCAGCAGCTGACGAAATGGGAGAGAACCGGTTCCTGCGCGAAGGACTCGGAACTCTGATCGCTGGACGCTTGGGCGCTGGCCTGGCGGTGACGCTGGATTGCCCGGTGCGCCGCATCGTTTGGAACGGCAAAGGCGTGCAGCTGGAAACGGACCGGGGACGCATGCGGGCTCGAGCGGCGATCGTCACGGTGTCCACGGGCGTGCTCGCCGGCGGCGGAATCACATTCGAACCCGATCTTCCGGACTGGAAGCGACACGCGCTCGACGCGCTCCCGATGGGACGGACGGAGAAGATCGCACTCGCCTTCGATATCGACATCTTCGGCATTCCCGAAAACACGCTGCTCAGTATCGAGAAGGACGGGCGCGTCGTCGCCTTTCATCTGCGGCTGTTCGACGACCCGCTTGCCGTGTGCTACACCGGCGGGCGGCTCGCCGACGCAGTGGCCGACATGAGCGGCGGCGAGGCGGAAGCCTTCGCGCTGGAGTATCTGCAACACGCTTTCGGCGAAGGCATCCGTCGCCATCTGCGCGCCGGAACGGTAACCGAATGGAGCCGCGATCCCTGGTCGCAGGGCAGCTACTCGGCCGCGTTGCCCGGCGGACATGCACAACGTGCGGAGCTGGCACGACCGCTCGTGCCCCATCTTCAATTCGCCGGCGAAGCCACGCAGACAGAATCGTTCGCCACTGCCCACGGTGCCTGGTTGTCGGGCCTCCGCGCGGCCGATGCCGTGGCCGCAGCGCTGACAAGCTGAAAACAGTCAAGGACATGGACTCCGTCATCAAGTCTTGCCTTTTTTTGAAATGGAGCCGCAGGGTAAAAAAAACACTGTTCACGACACCGACGCCAGAAATTTACAATCAAGCGGTGCGTGGACAGTACGTCCCTTTCCGCCGGCCTGCCCGCAAAACGCACAACCCATTCCGCTACGGCGGTAAAGTCCGGGCAACCGCATCGAAAGCCACATTCGCGGCGCAATTCAGAGGAAAACCATAAACATTCCCGAAACCCGGTTGACAGCTTCCATCCGCATACCTAAACTTCTGCTCGTACCTTTGCAGCCGGTATCCGGCCGCTGGAGAATGTCATGGTAAAGAACTTCGACCACGTCACCGTCGTGGTCAGGGATGTCGAGGCGGCCAAGCGGTTTTTTGGGCTGCTTGGATTTCAGGAAGACAAGTCCGTTGTGATCAAGGGTCCGACGTTCTCGGACTATATGGGCATCGAAGGCATCGAGGCCGAACACGTTACGCTGGTCCTGACCGGCGCCACACCGCGAACCGAAGTGCAGTTGCTGAAGTACCATCATCCCGATCCACTCCCAGATCCCGCGATCACCAATCTCAGCAAGCTGGGGTTCAATGGTAATCCCCCCCGAAAGTAGCGGTATTCAGAAGTAGAATTTTCTCTTATTGGAGCGAGGAGGTTCTACGTGAAGAAGTCTCGATTCAGCGACAGTCAGATCATGGGCATTTTGAAGCAGGCCGAGG
>JBOIBN010000101.1:0-7169 GCA_050739575.1 Gammaproteobacteria bacterium | reverse complement strand
TGTGCATGGGTCTCTCCGAAGATGTGGTGTCCTCGGCAGAGAAAAAACCCATGCACACGCTGTTTTTACGCGAGTATACCCCTTAGTACGCTGAATTCAAAAACTATTTCGTGGGGATAGCTCAGGTAGCGTCCCTTTTTATCCACGAGAATCCACAGCACGGCTTCCAGCACCGTGCGCGTGGGAATCGGTTTGCGACCGGCGCGACCGGCGGCAATGCTCTCCTCCGGAAAGTGATTCCGGATGCGTTCCCACTGCTCATCGCTTAACCGCAGCATGCACGTAATTATAGTTGATCAAATGCACTTTTTTAATTTTGAGATAGGTTCTAGCCAACCTATTGGTATTCATCTCTCAAGAGTACAAGTTTTCTGTCGGGCTTGCTACAGGTCATGAGTACCACGCCGTCGTTCGCCCACATCTTGCCCATGAACATCATGCTCGTGTTGACAATTACGTCGGTTGGATATTCCGGCTGCACTGCGTCAATAGCAGCCCGAACCGTCGCGACACAAGCTGCGAATGACATGTGCTTCGATACCACCGTGGGTTGTTTCTTCTGAGCTGGCGGGTGGCCTGACTCGACCATGTGTCGGAGTTGACTAGGCGTGTAGGTTATTTTGGCAGCGAATGCAGGAACGCTGATGAGTAGCGCGATAAAAATACCGATAACAAATCGTTTGTCCATGCTGATCTCCCTGTGGCGGCTAACGCATCAGGTGACAGGCGAGAGCGCGTCAGCGCGAAGCGTCCTTGTTGGCCTGCTTGTTATGCGCTTGCAGATCGCATACATATAACTCCCATAGCCGAACACACTCCCTTGCCAGATCCAAGGCATCAATGAACTCCGTGTCGCTAAGAATAGTATACCTGCACTTCATGGCTTCTCCACCTCCGTTGCTCGTGACCCAAGTTGAGGTACGCCGTTCCTTTCCTGCTATGTGTGGCTGGCCGGCGGTGCGCAAGGAACGAGTCAATTTGCAGTGTTTTGAGCCGTTTGCCAAGTCGGCGCAAATCTTCAGTGGACCTTGACTGTCAATAAAGGAATTCACCTGCCGCGAGGTAATTCCTATTTTGTTTAAATGAACAATCCAGTCTCTGACGTGGTAGCAATGGATGAAGAAAGAGACGATATCATCATCGTAAGCTTCCTTGTCGTGGCCCGATGAAGAATAGACGCCAGCATAGATCGCCTCCATCCTTGCGAGGTATCTCTTGGTTCTTTCAAGCTGCTCCAATGCAAAATTTCCTTAACGCATAACGCAAAGTTAAGCGGCGCCGTGTTAGATGGCGCCGCCACTATTTTGGAACGCTGAAGATTGCCAAGCGCCTGTTGCCGATGTTGATTGTCTGGAGCAACGTGCCATTGAAGACGCGCTGCCTGCCTTTTGTTGCGACGAGGCGCCAACTGCTGCCCTTAGTCATCTTTGCCCCCTTCGGTGCCTTGACGCCTCTGATCGTGATATCGCCTGCCATGACAGTCCCCTTGCTAAGTGAGGTGGTGGAAAAACGTGCTCAGCGCCTTCCAACTCGCAACCGCGTTCAGCGGCGCGAAGCGCCGCTGAACGCTAACTAGACGTTGAAGTGACGTCTAATCTGGCGTATTGACGTATAAACATGTCCAAACTATAGCACGATATCGGGGGAATTTATACTCATTTGAGAGAAATCCGAATCGCTGCCAAACTGTTGATTGGTATCCGAAAGAGCCTTTGATTTATTCCGTCATGCCGGTGCATGCCGGTATCCAGTAGAAAGAGAATCCCGGCCTGTGGCCGGGATGCAAGGTTTGACTGGACCCCGGCTTTCGCCGGGGTGACGATAAAGGGATCAGGGCTTGGGTTGCTGCGTGAGGGTATAGAGCACTTGGGTGATCGCTTCGATGCGGTGGGAGAAGTCGGGTAGTTCACGGCGCAGGCTCAGGCGCTTTTCGCCTTGCAGGCGATAGACTTTGGGTTCCGACTGGACCAGGCGCACGAGGGCGGTGGCGTCGATGGCCGGATCGGGGCCGAACTCCAGGCGGGCGCCGATGGGACCGGCGAGAATGCGTTCGATGCCGAGTGTGCGAGCGCGTTGTTTGATTCGCGTTATGGCGATCAATCTTTGTGCGGGTTCGGGGAGGGCGCCGAAGCGGTCCACGATTTCGGCGGCGAGTGCATCGAGTTCGTCGTCGTCTTCGGCGCTCGCGATGCGTTTGTAAAGCACGAGTCGGAGGTGCACGTTGGGCACGTAATCGGCGGGAAGGAGTGCGGCCGCGCCGAGGTCCACTTCGCAGCCGGGATCGAGACCGGCTTCGGGATCTACTTCGCCGCCGGCTTTGAGCGTTGCTACGGCGCGGGCGAGCAGACGATTGTAGAGCTCGAGTCCGACTTCCTCGATCTGTCCGCTCTGGTTTTCGCCGAGCAGCGCGCCCGCGCCGCGGATTTCCATGTCCTGGGTGGCGAGGAAGAATCCGGCGCCGAGTTCTTCCATGCTTGCGACTGCGTCGAGCCTCGCGCGCGCTTCGCGTCCGAGCAGTTCTTCGGGCGGCGTAACGAGGTAGGCGTAGGCCTGATGGCGCGAACGGCCGACGCGCCCGCGTAGCTGGTGCAATTGCGCGAGGCCGAAGCGGTGCGCGTTGTGAATGATGATGGTGTTGGCGGTGGGAATGTCTATGCCGCTTTCGATGATGGTGGTGGAGACGAGCACGTCGAAGCGGCGGTGGTAGAAGTCCACCATCAGCGCTTCGAGTTCGCGCTCCGGCATCTGGCCATGTCCGATGCGCACCGAGGCCTGCGGCACCAGCCGGCGGATGCGCTCGGCGATCTCTTCGATGCCGCGTATCTCGTTGTGGACGACGAATACCTGGCCGCCGCGGCGCGCTTCGCGGAGCAGCGCATCGCGGATCTGCGCGTCCTGCCACTGGCTGACCACGGTCTTGATCGGCAGGCGTTCCTCGGGCGGCGTCGCGATGATGGAAAGTTCGCGGATGCCGGCGAGCGTCATCGAAAGCGTGCGCGGGATCGGCGTCGCGGTGAGCGTGAGCACGTCCACTTCGGCGCGCAGCGCCTTCAGGCGTTCCTTGTGGCGCACGCCGAAGTGGTGTTCCTCGTCCACGACGACGAGGCCGAGCGATTTGAAGCGGATGTTGCGGCCGAGCAGGGCGTGCGTGCCGATGACGATGTCTACGTGCCCGTCGGCGAGTGCCGCGCGCGTTTCCGTCTGCTGCTTCGCGCTGCGGAAGCGCGACAGCAGTTCGACGCGCACCGGCCAGTCGGCGAAGCGGTCGGAGAAGATCCGGTAGTGCTGATCGGCGAGCAGCGTCGTCGGCACCAGCACCGCCACCTGGCGTCCGGCCTCGACGGCGATGAAGGCGGCGCGCAGCGCCACTTCGGTCTTGCCGAAGCCGACGTCGCCGCAGACGAGCCGGTCCATCGGCCGCTCGCTTTTGAGATCGTCCACGACTTCGGCGATGGCGCGTTCCTGGTCGGGCGTTTCGTCGAAGGGAAAAGCCTGGACGAAGCGCTCCCAGTCTTCTTCGTCGAGCCGGTAGGCATGACCGGAGCGGGCGGCACGGCGGGCGTAAAGTTCCAGCAGTTCGGCGGCGGTATCGCGCGCCCGCGCGGCGGCGCGTTGCCGCGCTCGATCCCATTGGCCGCTGCCGAGGCGGGTGATCGGCGCGTGCTCGGCGTCGGCGCCGAGATAGCGCGAGAGCCGGTCGAGCGAGGCCACCGGCACGTAGAGCTTGTCGCCCTCGGCGTATTCGAGCAGCACGAATTCGATGGCGTGGCCTTCCACCTCGCGGGTGACGAGTCCCCGGAAGCGTCCCACGCCGTGATCCTGGTGCACAACCGGCGCGCCTTCGCCGAGATCGGTGAGGTTGCGGATGAGGGTTGCAGGATCGCGCGCGGCGCGGCGGCGGCGATTGCGGGTGGCGGCGCGTGCGCCGAAGACGGCTGCATCCGGCACGACGGCGACGCCTGCTTCTGACAGCACGAAGCCGCCTTCCAATTCGGCCACGGCCAAGGCGATGTGCGGCCGCTGGGTACAGAACGCTTGCCAGCTTTCTATCAATGCGGGTTCGAGTCCGCGCCGGGCGAGAATTTCGCGCACGGTTTCGCGCCGTCCCGGCGATTCGAGGGCGAGCAACACCGTGGGCGTTTCCGCGGCGAACGCCATGAAGCGGGTGAGCGGTTCGTCGCGCGCGGGTTCGAGCGCGAGTTCGGGCAGTGCCGCGATTTGCGGCGCGGCGGCATCCGCTTCCATGCGCGGGTAAGCGGCGAGCGCCGAGCGGATTTTTTGCGGTTCGGTGAAGGCTTCGACGGGCGTGAGCAGCGGGCGTGCAATGTCGTGACGGGCGGATTCGTAACGCGCTTCGATCTGCGTCCAGGCCGCATCGAGCGACGCTTCGAAACCGAGGAATTCGAACACGGTCGTTGCCGCCGGCAGATAGTCGCCGAGCGTGTCGGTGGTCTCGAAGAAGAGCGGTAGCCAGCTTTCGATGCCGGGCGGGATCCGTTCGCCCGAAACCGCGCGATAGATTTCGCTCGTCATGGGATCGCCCGCGAAGCGCGCGCGCCAGGCGCCGCGGAAACGCTTGATGTCGTCGGCGTCGAAGGGAAACTCCCAGGCGGGCAGCAGCGTGATGCGTTCGATCCGTTCGCCGGAAAGCTGGGTGTCGGGATCGAAGTGACGGAGCGTTTCGATCTGCTCGTCGAATAAATCAATGCGCACCGGCATCTCAACGCCGGCGGGGAAGACATCCACGAGCCCACCGCGCACGGCGAATTCTCCCGGCGCACGCACCTCGCCGACGGCGGCATAACCGGCCGCCGTGAGATCGCGGCGGAACTGTTCGAGATCCAGCCGTTCGCCGACGGCGCAGGCAAAGGCGGCGGCCGTGAGCCAGGTCCGCGGCGGCAGCCGTTCGAGTGCGAGGTCGGCGGTGGCGAGCACGATCCCGCGTGCGAGTGCGGGCAGGCGCGCCAGTGTGCGCAGGCGTTCGGAAACCAGTTCGCGCGAGGGCGAGACGATGTCGTAGGGGAGCATCTCGCGTTCGGGAATCGCGAAGACGGGAAGCTCGGGCGGAGAGAAAAAAGCAAGCGCCGCGGCGAGCGCGTCGACCGCCCGTGCGTCCGGTAAAAGCGCAAGCACCGGTCCGGGATTCTGCGCGGCGCGCTCGGCGAGCGCGAGCGCCGCAGCGGCGGGCGGCAGAGGCGGATGGGATACGGTCGAATCGGGTTCGCGCGACACGTCGGGATCGCGAACGGTCTGAAGTCGGGGGGATTCCATTGCGCGGATATTGTAGGCCGAGAGTGTCGAGTCACGGTCTACATTGGGCCGGTCGGGTGCCCCTATGAAGAAGCCCAAGGTGCTGCGATGAATTCAACCAGGCCCGGTCGCCACCGTTCCATTCTCCGTCCGGACGTGCTGGGGAATGCCGTTCGCATCGAAGCTTAGGATCAGTACGTCATTCCGACATGGGGTAGTGTGTTGGCAATGGAGAGCTTGACAAACATTGAAGTTCCGACGTAAGGTTCAGATCGCAGTTTTGGTTTGTGAGCGATAGAAAGAATGTGGTAGGGAGGCTTTCAGGAAGACACTTTAGACAGCCGTGATAAATGAAATAATAAGAACGATAACTTCATGCCAAGCCGGAGAGGCAAGCCGGAGGGGTGTAACTAAGTCAAGGACGACCGGCGGGTATCTGCTACCTGCTGCGTGCTGTCTTTATGGTTTCGGCCCCGACATTCTCCGAGGTGGAAAGCGTTCGCATGCAAGATCTACGCACCGGGGGAGAGACCTCCTTTGTATAATGGCATGATCCGAACTGCTATAACGACGTTACGCATACTGGCGGCAAGTCCTGATCGGTTCCGGGAGGAATCGCTCATTCGACGACTTGTAATTCGTCAACTTTGCCCGTTTCTGCGCTGCAGGACAAAACCCACGGACTCATTTCACTCTCTTTTTGGAGATATCAAGATGAACACACGATGGTTAAGTGCGGTCGCCGGTCTGGTCGCAGTAGCGGCGTTGGCGGGGACGGCGTTTGCAAACGCACCGATGAAGGTGACCGTCAAGACGGTGACACCGGTCAAGACGATCCCGCTGCGTGATTTGCAATATGTCAACCTGCCGCCGATCATGCGCCGTATTATCGGCGATGCACGTTTTTCCCAGCGACAGATCAATCAGCTCTACAACAAGCTGATTCAAGAGGGCTACCTCCAGCGCGCGAGCGGGCAGTTCGCGATCCATAACCCTTGGAAGAAGCCGGCGCTGAGCCAGGCGCCGCGGGTTCAGGATAGGGCCATCCAGACGAAGCTCTACGGGCCCCAGCCGAACAGTATTACGGCGGGGCAGGCCTTCCCCGGCATCGGCGCTTCCAATACTCCTCCGGATAGCGTCGGTTGCGAACCGCCCGACACCGACATGGCCGTCGGGGCCAACGATGTCGTCGAGCTCGTCAACCTGTGCGAAGGCTCGGGCACCGGTTACTTCAAGGCCTGGAACAAGCTCACGGGCGCCGTCATACAGAACACCACCTCCCTTTCGGGCATGTGGGGCGCCAACAGCGGTTGCGATCAGGGCGGTGGCGACAATATGGTCCTGTACGACCAGCTCGCCAATCGGTGGATTATGAGCCAGTTAAACAATTTAGACGACGGCATCTGCGTCGCGATCTCCGAGACCGGCGATCCAACCGGCGCGTACTACCTGTATAACTTCCCGATAGTTGCTTCCGGCAGCCTATCCGATTATCCGAAGGTGGCCGTGTGGCCGGATGCCTACTACGTGTCCACCAACGACTTTGAGGACTTTAGTTACTTCGAACATGTCGATTTCACGGCGCTCGATCGCTCGGCGATGCTGACAGGCAGTGCGGCGACGATGATCATCATCAACGGTCAGGACAACGGCCTCGATTACTCGGTTCTGCCGGCCGACCTCGACGGCATGACGCCGCCGCCGGCAAACGATCCGGGCATCTTCGTCAACTTCGGTAGCCCGTACGAAAGCGGGACTCCGTATGCCCTCAACTTCTGGCGCATGCATGTGGACTTCGCCAATCCGGATAGTTCGACCCTGAGCGGGCCGGTCTCGCTTGCCGTGGATGCCTTCAACGACGGTATCTGTGGCGGGGGCCTAGGGGGGGGCTGCATCCCGCAGCCGAGCGGGGCCGAGGG
>JBOIBN010000100.1:0-7234 GCA_050739575.1 Gammaproteobacteria bacterium | reverse complement strand
CATACGCAGCTACATCGACTTTTACAACACACGCAGATTACACTCAGCACTGAGCTACCATTCTCCAATCGAGTTCGAAGCCCAATGTGCGTAACCCGCAGTGTCCACTTTTCCGTAGGAACTCTCCGTCCCAATCGCTACGCGTTTGGGACGTGGCTTACTTAAGCGTCGGTGACCAGCCTTCCCGAAAGCGGACGATCATGAATGACCGGAAGGGGTCGTAAGCGGGCATTTCAGTGAGTTAGACAAGGCCGTAATTTTGTCTATTCCAGTTCGATGGGTTGGTGTGGTTCGGGACGTTTCGTGTCCCAGCCCTTTTCGTGCAGCGAGGTTTCGAGAGCGGTCATGCCGCGGTCCGGTTCGCCGTGTACGAGAAACGTCTCACGCGGTTTGCCGCAGGCGTCCAGCCATTCCAGCAGTTCGGTGTGGCCGGCATGCGCCGAGAAACCGTTGATCGTCCAGGTCTTTGCCTTGACCGCAACCGGTTCGCCGAAGAGCGTCACTTCCTTTGCTCCGTCGATGATGATGCGCGCCAGGGTTCCGGCGGCGGCATAGCCGACGAAGGCGATGCCGCATTCCTTGCGCCAGAGATTGTGCTTGAGATGATGGCGCACGCGCCCGCCCGTGCACATGCCCGAACCGGCGAGGATTACCGCGCCTTCCTCGATCCGGTTGATGGCCTGCGAGTCGGCGACGGTGCGCGAGAACTTCAAGCCCGGGAACGCGAACGGCTCGTGCCCGGCAAGCTCCTTGCGGAACGATTCGCGCAGGCACTCCGGGTGACGGCGGAAGATCTTCGTGGCCGTGATGGCCATGGGCGAGTCGAGAAACACGTGCAGGCGCGGCGGCAAGCGTTTCTGCTCCATGCCGATGCGCAGGTAATAGAGAATCTCCTGCGCGCGCTCCAGCGCGAAAGTCGGGATGACCAGGTTGCCGCCGTTCTCCAGCGTCCCGTTGACGGCCGCATAGAGTTCTTCCACCGATTCCTGGAGCGGACGGTGATCCCGGTCGCCGTACGTGGTTTCCGTGACGATGTAGTCGCAACCGTGCGGCGGCGCGGGATCGTTGAGTACGGCCCGACCGGGGCTCCCGAGGTCCCCGGAGAACAGGATCGAACGTTCGCCGGCCGGGCCCGTGCTACGAACGGCAATGCTCGCCGAGCCGAGGATGTGACCTGCATCGTGGAAGGTAGCCTCGACACCGGGTACGACCTCGATAGTCTTGCCGTATTCAACACCGCGTCCGAAGGCGCCCACCGCGTCCATGGCGTCGGTGATGGCGAACAGCGGTCCGGGGACTTCCTGGCCGCGCCGTCGGAGCTTGCGCGCCCGCTGTTCGGCTTCTTCCTCGGCAATGTGCGCGGCATCGAGCATCACCAGCCGCGCCAGTTCGCGGGTCGCAGACGTGGAGATGATTTCGCCCCGGAAACCGCCTTTCACCAATAGCGGCAGGCGGCCGCAATGATCGAGATGTGCGTGCGTGAGCAGGACGCAGTCGATTTCGGCAGGATCGAACCCGAACGGTTCGTGGTTTTCCTCTTCGTTTTCGCGCCGGCCCTGAAACATGCCGCAATCGACGAGCAGCTTGTGTCCGCCGATCTCAAGCAGGTGGCAGGAGCCGGTAACCTGTTCGGCGGCGCCGTGCGAAGTGAGCCGCAGCAGGGAGCCGGTCATGAGCGTGCCTCCTTTCCTGGATGGCTCCAGGTCCAGTTTGTGATCTCGGGCTGGTCTTCGAGATGGTCGCGAATGTAGAGTGTATGCGCGGCCAGCCGCTCTTCGCAGAACTCGCGCAGACGCACGCCGGCATCGCCGGGATCGGGCAGGTAATTGAACGCACCCAGCGCAAGATGGAAACGGCTCAGACGGTTTATCGCGACCATGTCGAAGGGCGAACGAATTTTTCCGTGTTGTTCAACGAGACGCCCGAACTTCGGTGTCAATTGTTCATAATCGGCTTTAGTCAGCTTTCCGCTGACGTGCACGCCAAGCATTTTTCCGCCGTTTCCCTCATTGAGTCGGATAATCATCGTCGATACCTCTGTTTGTCGCTGAACCGCGCACGTCAGGCATTCCACTTCCAGTCGCGGATTTCCGGCAAGTCCTGACCGTACTTGTCGATGTACTGCCTGTGCTCGATCAGCTTGTCCTTGAGTTGCTGCTTCAGGTAAATACCCTTGTCTCCGGTCTGCGGCAGACGGTCGATAACATCCATCACCAGGTGGAAGCGGTCCAGCTCGTTGAGCACCGTCATGTCGAAGGGCGTCGTGATGGTGCCTTCCTCCTTGTAGCCGCGGACATGAATATTGTCGTGATTGGTGCGCCGATAGGTGAGCCGATGGATTAGCCACGGGTAGGCATGATAGGCAAAGATCACCGGCTTGGCCTTGGTGAAAAGCTCGTCGAAATCCTTATCGCTCAAGCCATGCGGGTGCTCGCTCTGCGGTTGCAGTTTCATCAGATCGACCACATTGACCAAACGGATTTTCAGTTCCGGCAGATGCTCGCGCAGGATCGAGACGGCGGCGAGCGTTTCCAGCGTGGGCACGTCGCCGCAGCAGGCCATGACCACGTCGGGCTCGGCGGCCTGATCGTTGCTGGCCCACTGCCAGATGCCGATACCCTCGCTACAGTGTTTGATGGCGGCGTCCATCGTCAGCCATTGCGGCGCCGGATGTTTGCCCGCCACAACCACGTTGACGTAATGGCGGCTGCGCAGGCAATGATCCATCACCGACAGCAGGCAGTTCGCATCCGGCGGCAGATAGACGCGCACGACCGAGGCCTTCTTGTTGACGACGTGATCGATGAAACCTGGATCCTGATGGGTGAAGCCGTTGTGATCCTGGCGCCAGACGTGTGAGGCCAGCAGGTAGTTGAGCGACGAGATTTTGCGCCGCCACGGCAGTTGCGCGGTGACCTTCAACCACTTGGCGTGCTGGTTGAACATTGAATCCACGATATGGATGAACGCCTCGTAGCAGTTGAAGAGACCATGCCGCCCGGTCAGGAGGTAACCTTCCAGCCAGCCCTCGCACTGGTGCTCGCTCAGCATTTCCATCACGCGGCCGCTCGGCGCCAGGAATTCGTCGGTAGGTACGGTCTCGGCATCCCATTGGCACTCCGTCACGTCGAAAAGCGCTTCCAGGCCATTGGACAGCGTTTCATCCGGACCGAACACACGGAAATTTCGTCGTTCGCTGTTGAGCTTTGTGACGTCGCGCAGGAAGGGTCCGAGCACGTGTGTATCGCCGATGCCGCGCACGCCGGGTTTCGGCACATCGACGGCGTAATCGCGAAAATCCGGCATCCGCAGATCGCGCAGCAGCATGCCGCCGTTGGCGTGCGGATTCGCGCTCATGCGGCGCTCGCCCTTGGGCGCAAGCTCGGCCAGTTCCGGTTTCAAGCGGCCGCTCTCATCGAACAGTTCCTGCGGACGATAACTGCGCAGCCAGTCTTCGAGCAGCTTGAGGTGCTCGGGATGGGTGGCGGGATCCGACAGTGGGACCTGGTGCGCGCGGAAGGTGCCTTCGATCTGCACGCCGTCGATTTTCTTCGGTCCGGTCCAGCCCTTGGGCGACTTGAGCACGATCATCGGCCAGCGCGGACGTCCGGTTTTGCCTGCGGCGCGCGCGTCGTGCTGGATCTGCCTGATTCGCTCGATCACGGTGTCGA
The DNA here is from genome assembly GCA_050739575.1 of Gammaproteobacteria bacterium. Classification (GTDB taxonomy): domain Bacteria; phylum Pseudomonadota; class Gammaproteobacteria; order JAKDMP01; family JAKDMP01; genus JBOIBN01. The sequence goes on along the minus strand of JBOIBN010000100.1, from coordinate 3,563 downwards.
GCGCCGCGGCCATCGCCCGGTGCATCTTGTCCGGCTCGTGGCCCTCGACGAAATACGGTTCCCAGCCGTAACCGCGCAGCAATTGCTCCAATTCCTCGCGGCCGATGCGCGCGAGCACGGTCGGATTGGAAATCTTGTAGCCGTTGAGATGCAGGATCGGCAGCACCGCGCCGTCGGTCACCGGATCGAGAAACTTGTTGGAATGCCACGACGTCGCCAGCGGTCCGGTTTCCGCTTCGCCATCGCCAACCACGCAGGCGACGATCAGATCGGGATTGTCGAACACCGCGCCGAACGAATGGCTGAGCGAGTAGCCCAGTTCGCCGCCCTCATGGATCGAGCCCGGACACTCCGGCGAGGCGTGGCTGGGGATGCCGCCGGGAAACGAAAACTGGATAAACAGCTTGCGCAGTCCGGCTTCGTCCTGACTGATGTTCGGATAGACTTCGCTGTAGGTGCCTTCCAAATACGCATTGCCCACGACCGCCGGGCCGCCGTGCCCGGGGCCGGAAACGTAGATCATGTTGAGATCGTATTGCTTGATGATCCGGTTGAGATGCGCGTAGATGAAGTTCTGCCCCGGGGTCGTGCCCCAGTGACCGAGCAGCATGTGTTTCACGTCCGCGAGCTGCAGCGAACGCTTCAGCAACGGATTGTCGTAGAGATAAATCTGTCCGACGGAAAGATAGTTCGCCGCCCGCCAGTAGCGGTCGATGAGTTCCAGTTGTTGATCTTCGTTCATGAGGTCTGCTCCGTTTGTGCGATCAGTGCGGCTGCGTGCCGGGCGATGACCGCGTCTTCGTCCGTGGGTATCACGCGAATGCGTGCGCGCGAATTTTGGCTTTCGATTTTCGAGTTACCCGCGGCGTTCGCCCGGGTGTCGAGTGCAAGGCCGAGATCGTCCAGTCCTTCGAGGATACGCTCGCGTATCACGGGTGCGTGCTCGCCGATGCCGCCGGTAAAGACGAGTAAGTCGATGCCGCCTAGCGCCGCGATCATGGCGCCCAGATGCTTGCGGGCTGTGTAGCAAAAAAGCGCGACAGCTTCTTCCGCGCGATTGCCGGCCGCCGCCTGTTCGAGGAGCTTCTCCATCGAGGATTCGCTGCCCGATACGCCTATCAGTCCGGACTGGAGATTAACCAATCGTTCCAGTTCGTCCACGCCGGCTTTTTTCTGGCGCATCCATGCGATCAGTGCGCCGGGATCGAGATCGCCCGAACGGCTGCCCATCATCAAGCCGCCGGCGGGCGTATAGCCCATCGTCGTGTCTATTGGGTAACCGTCACGGATTGCGGCCAGGCTCGCGCCGTTGCCGAGATGAGCAATGACTGTGCGCCCCTTTGCGTCGCCGAGGCGACCCACGATGTATTCATAGGACAACCCGTGGTAGCCGATGCGCTCGATGCCCGCCTCGTCCAGCGCGCGCGGCAGCGGCAGCCGGCGCGCCACCGCCGGCAGCGTCGAGAAGAAGTGGTTGTCGAAGCAGACGATCTGCACCGCGGATGGAAAATGTTTCTTTGCCGCTTCGATGGCGTCGAGTTCGGGCGGAATGTGCAAGGGTGCCGACGTCCGATAGGGCTCCAGCATGCGCATCAGTTCGGGCGTGAGCCGGGCGGGGGCGCTGTGCCCGCGCGGGCCGCGGACGATCCGGTGTCCAAGCGCGTCCGGATCCGGAAGTTTCTGTTCGTGCAGGAGGTTGAGTATCGCGGCAAGCGCGTCGTGATGGTTGTCGAATGATTCCGCCCGTTCCTGACGCTGTTCTTCGACCTGCCAGACAAGCCGCGCATCGTCTTCGCCGATGCCGCTGGCCTCGATCCCAGCCAGGCGTTTCGGATGCTCCGTGGGGCTCACGGCAAACAACGCGGTCTTGAGCGACGAAGAACCGGCGTTGATGCACAGGATGCGATACGGGGTTTGCATGTCGCTTTTCAATGTATCAGGTCTGTCCGTGCAACGTCTGCTGCGCGATCCGCAGGAAGCGCAAATGACTTGGACGCGAGAAATCGATATGACGGTAGACGGCCATCTTCGCCCAGTCCTCCACTGGCACCCACGCCAGGGCATAGGCCCAGACGATGCCCACATCGGACCAGGGTAGCGGAGCGATCAGACCGAAGGGATGCACGACGAACAGTGTCGCGAGAATTTCCCCGCTGAACAGCGCCCCGATCAGCCATGGCGACGGCCACGGTCGGCGGAAGAAGTGGCGGCGCGAGCGCACGACGAAAAGCGTCATGTGGCCCGCCACGACGAGCTTGAGAAAGATCAGGCTCTGGATCTGGGGAATGCCGAGATGCAATCCGTCGCGGGCAATGACCAGCAGGCCGAAGGTTTCGATTACGCCGACCAGTCCGAGCACGGTCGCCAGCGTGAGCACGCGACGCATGTTCCAGCGCACCGGCTTCGGGTCGAGCCAAGTGTTGTCCACCGAAATGGTCATGATCGGCACGTCGTTGAAGAAGGCGAGCAGGATGATCATGATGGCTGTTATTGGATAAAAGTTGAATGCCACCATCGCGGCGACGACGAAGAACATGATGCGGACCGTTTCCACGATCCGGTAGATCGCATAGGAATTCATCCGCTCGAAGATCATCCGCGCGTGCTCGACCGCGTTCACGATGACCGAAAGACCCGGCGCCATGAGCACGAGGCTTGCCGCCGCCCGCGCGGCATCGGTGGCACCCGAGACGGCGATGCCGGCGTCGGCCTGCTTGAGCGCCGGGGCGTCGTTGACGCCGTCGCCGGTCATGCCGACCAGGTGCCCGCGCGATTGCAGCGCCTTGACGATGCGGAACTTGTGCTCGGGGAACACCTGCGCGAAGCCGTCGGCCTGTTCCACACGGTCGGCGAATTCCCCGGTGGCGGTATCCTGGCCGAAGTGCTCGTCGGCAACGACAAGATTCGTGCCGAGTCCGAGCTGGCCGGCGATCTCCTTCCCGATCGCAAGATTGTCGCCGGTCACCATCTTGACCTCGATGCCGTGGGCTTCGGCGCGCGCGACGGTTTCTTTGGCGTCTTCGCGTGGCGGATCGAAGAGCGGCAGCAGACCGAGAAATTCCCAGGAGCCGTCTTCGCCTTCACCCGCGCGGCGCGCGACGCCGAGCGTGCGAAAGCCGTGGCCAGCGAACTCGTTGACCTTCTTCTCCGCCGCTTCCCGCGCGTCTCCGCCGAGCTTCGCAAGGTCCATCACCACCTGCGGCGCCCCCTTGGTGACGGCGTAGCGATTGCCGCCGGAGTCTTTCACGTCGGCGTCGGCGCGTTTGCGCACGGGATCGAAGGGCTTGAAATGAAGCTGCTTGCAGGATGCGATGGCGTTCTTGTCCGGCAGTCCGTCGAGCACGGCGCGGTCAATCGCATCGCCGGCGTCGGGATCGCAGGTCAGCGCCGCCATCAGCACGAGCGTTGCGGACTCCGTGCCCGTTGCCGGCGCGGGTTCGCCCAGCTCGATCTTGTTCTGCGTGAGCGTACCGGTTTTGTCGGAGCACAGGACGTCGATGCCGGCCAGTTCCTCGATCGAGGCGAGGCGCGAGACGATCGCCTTCATGCGCGAGAGCGCGAGC
>JBOIBN010000099.1:0-7254 GCA_050739575.1 Gammaproteobacteria bacterium | reverse complement strand
GACCACACGAGCGCCGATGTTACCATCGAAGATGATTTAGAATTTTGCATTAATGGAAATCGTACGCGACTTTCTGCTCGAATCCGAGCAACCTTCCGTCCGCCATTATCACCCGGGCGAAATCAGGATCGGTGCGACCATTTACGACCACAGCCTGATCGTGACGCCCACGCGCGTCGTCCCCGACTGGCCGCCGCAGACCCTCGACGAACTCGATGTCACGAATCTCGCATGGCTGCTCGAACTCGAACCTCGCCCGGAAATGATCATTCTCGGCACGGGCGAGCGCCAACGGTTTCCGCGTCAGGAAAAACTTGCCGCATTGTTCGAGGCGGGCATCGGCGTGGAAATCATGGATACCGCCGCCGCCTGCCGCACCTGGAACATCGTGCTCGCGGAAGGCCGGCGCGCCGCTTCGGCGCTCATCATCCGCTAGGACGGCCCAACTGAGTGGACGGGTACGCCCGCGTAAGACGGTCGCTTAAGGAAACTCTGATCAATTCGTCCACGAATTGATCAGAGACGACAAGTCGGGCACATGACCGGACTTGCCTCACGGAAAATCAAGCACTTGCGTACTTGATTTGCGGTGGTGTATCCATGCACCACGCGGAAGCTCTGAATAAATCAGAGCTTCCTTAATCGGGCAAGGCTTCGCGGGTGATCCCGGCGTCGGCCAACACCTGTTTGAGACCGCGTATCGCCGCCATTTCCAGTTGCCGCACCCGCTCGCGGGTGACGCCGAGCTCCTCACCGGCACGGTCGAGCGTCATGCGTTCGCAACCGTTGAACCCGTAGCGCCGCTCGATGACCTCCCGTTGATGAGGCGGCAGTTCGGCCAGCCAGGCGCCGAGCAGATCCTTGAATTCCTGGGCCTCGGCTCGTCGCCACGGATCGCCGTCGCCGTCATCGCTGATGTTTTCGAGCAGCCCCACGCCGTGCACCCCGTTTAACGGTGCGTCTATCGAGATGGCCTGTTCGCGCACCCGGCGCAGCCGCTCGATGCGTTTGATGTCAAAGCCCGTCGCCGCGGCCAATTCGATCGGAGTCGGCGCACGGCCAAGCGTCTGGTGCAAGGACTGGTCGGCCTTGACGAAGGTGGACAATTCGAGCGCAACATGAACCGGCAGGCGCACCGTGCGCCCCTGATTGATGACGGCGCGGCTCACCGCCTGGCGTATCCACCAGGTGGCGTAGGTCGAGAAGCGGCAGCCGCGCTGGGGATCGAACTTCGCGACCGCCATCATCAGGCCGAGATTGCCTTCCTCGATGAGATCGAGGAGCGGCACGCCGCGGCCCGTATAGGCCCGTGCAATGCTTACCACCAAGCGCAGATTGCATTCGATCATGCGTTGGCGCGCCGCCTCGTTGCCGCGGCGCGCACGCCGCGAAAGAGTTTTCTCCTCCTCCGCGTTCAACAGTGAATGAAAGCCGATCCCGCACAGATAGCGATTGATGGCGTTGAGATCTTCGCTGTTGGGAGTTTGCCGCGCTTCCCGCTCCGGCGACTCCTCTTCGTTTTCTTCCGCTTCGCCGTCGTAATCCAGCGTCAGGGAATCCGTCTCATCGGACGCTTCGTCGGAATCGCGGCCGACGTCATGTTCGTCAAGCCCCTGCTGATCGTCGTCGTCGCGCCGTCTGGTCTTGTGGACTTCGTCTAAACCCGGAACGTTCATCACGCTCGCATGCCCCGCACCCGTTGCACTCCCCTCTTGCGTGATGATCCTAACGCGTCTTTGGAAGAAAACGCAACGGGTCCACCGGATCGCCGTTTTCGCGAATCTCGAAATACAACTCCGGTTTGCCGTCGGGACCGCGTCCCATTGTCGCGATCCGCTCGCCGGAACGCACCTGCTCGCCCTCGTGTACGAGTAATTGTTGATTCTGTCCGTACGCGCTCAGCCACTCGTCGTTATGCTTCACGATGACGAGATTCCCGTACCCGACCAACGCGTTGCCGCTGTAAACGACCGTGCCGTCCGCGGACGCGAGCACCGGGGAGCCCAGATGGCCGTTGATCACAATGCCCTTGCCGCTGAGATCCGATTGGCCAAAGGTATGCACCACGGCCCCGCTCGCCGGCCATTGCCAATTTATCGGTCCGCCCGCAACCGGCGCGGCCGCGTTCGCCGGCGCGGTATACGCGGGCGCTTGCACCGCTTGGCGAGCCGCGGGTTGCGGAGACGGTGCGCCTGCCGTCGTGGTGCGTTCGACGGGCTTTGCGGCCGGTTTGTATGCACTTGCGACATTTGTTTTATACGTTCGCTGCACCGCCCTCGCGGGTGCCCCGCCGGGCGGATAAAGCGCAATGCGCTGACCTGGATGAATGACATAGGGCCGCGAAATGCCGTTCCAGCGCGCGACCGTGTGATAGTCGAGACCATAGTGCCAGGCGATGGAATACAAAGTGTCGCCGCGACGCACCTGAAAGCTTTGCGGCCGGTGGGTCTGCGGCAGATTCAAGGCTCCCGCGCAACCACCAAGAACGGCGATCACCGCAATTGCGCTCAATGCGCGGGTATATCCCGACGCCGATCGCTTCACTTCGCCGTTACCCCCGGAGCGAAGGGGACGAAACTCACCGCCCCCAGCAGTTCAGATTCTACCCCGGACTCGGTCCGCCGATACAACATGAGCCGCTGAACTCCGGAAGGACCGACCGGCGCGATCAGTCGTCCGCCGGGCGCAAGCTGCGCAAAGAGTTCCGGCGGCACTTCCTCGGGTGCGGCGGTTACCATGATCCCGTCGAAGGGTGCATATTCAGGCCAACCCAGAGCACCGTCACCGTGGCGCAGATTCACATTGCGGATACCCAGGCCGAGCAGCGCCTTGCGTGCCCGCGCGAGCAACGCGCGAATCCGCTCGATGCTGTAAACCTCCGCGACGAGTTGTGCAAGCACGGCGGACTGATAACCGCAACCGCTGCCGATTTCGAGTACGCGTTTGGGGATTCCGTCGGCGATCAGCGTCGCGGTCATCAGCGCGACGATATAAGGCTGAGAGATCGTCTGGCCGTGCCCGATCGGCAGCGGTGAGTCCTCGTAGGCCCGGCTCGCGAGCGCCTCGTCCACGAACAGATGGCGCGGCACCGCACGCATCGCGGCCAGCACGCGCACATCCGTAATCCCTTCTTCGCGCAAACGTTCGATGAGGCGTTCGCGCGTGCGCAGCGAAGTCATGCCGATGCCGCGTTCGGACGCTGCGTTCAAAGCTCGTGCAGCCAGCGTTCTACATCCGCGAGCGCGTCGCGGCGGGTCAGGTTCATCGTGACCGGCGTCACCGAGACCGCGCCCTCGGCGATCGCGGCAAAATCGGTGTCCTCGCCCGCATCCGCCGCCGCGCCGGGTTCGCCCACCCAGTACACCGGCAGCCCGCGCGGATCGGTCCCGCGCACGACGGCTTTCGCGCGTTGCCGCGTACCGAGACGCGTCGCACGCCAGCCGGCGAGTTCCGACCACGGCCGATCCGGCACGTTGACATTGAGCAGCGTTTCGCGTGGAAGCCGCATTCCCTCCAGCCGCTCCACCAACAGGCGCGCGACCCGCGCCGCCGTCTCGTAATGATGCGGCTCCGCCGTCGCAAGCGACACCGCTATCGCCGGACGGCCAAGAAAACGGCCCTCCATCGCCGCGGCGACCGTGCCCGAATAGAGCACATCGTCGCCGAGATTCGCACCGCGGTTGATGCCGGAAACAACGATGTCCGGCGCCCTTTCGAACAAGCCCGTGATCGCGAGATGCACGCAATCCGTCGGCGTGCCGTTCACGGAATGAAAGCCGTTGGCGAGCTTCGTTACCCTGAGCGGCGTATCCAGGGTCAGCGAATTACTCGCGCCGCTGTGATTGCGCTCCGGGGCGACGACACTCACCTCTCCGAGCGGGGTCAGTGCAGCGGCCAGTGCGGCGAGACCAGGGGCATGCACGCCATCGTCGTTACTGACCAGAATTGAAAGCACCTGACCCCTTGCGTCTGCGACGAATATGGATTCGCGTTAGGCTAATGATACTCAACCGCCTCCCGGAGGCCGCGTGCGATGAACGCCGACGACAAAGACCGGCGGCTGTTTCGCAAGGCGGTGGCCGACGCGGTGCCCATCGCCCGGCGCCCGGCACCGCCACGCCCGCCGCGCCCCAAGCCCGACGCACGTTTTCGCCGCGCCGCCGAGCGCGATGCGCTGGCGCAAAGTCATGACGATCCACGCGATCCCGACGAATTCGGCGCCGAACCCGACCTTGCCTACGCCGCGCCCGGAATCCAGAATCGGGTGCTGCGCCGTCTGCGTCGCGGGCAAATCCCGGAGCAGGCGGTACTCGATCTGCACGGCAAGACCCAGGCTGCCGCACGCGAGGAACTTGCAGAGTTTCTCGCCGTTGCCGGCGCCCGCAATTTGACCTGCGTGCGCGTCATTCACGGCAAGGGCCACCGCTCGGGTCCGGGTGGACCGGTACTCAAGCTCGCGGTCGCGCGCTGGCTTGCCCGCCGCAGCGACGTGCTCGCCTACACCAGCGCACGTCCCGTGGACGGCGGCACCGGTGCCGTCTATGTGCTTTTGCGCAGCGGTGCGCGCAGTGCGGCCTCCCCGGTTGACGTGCGCGACCGCCGTTCCTGACAGACTGCTAAAATAACAGCCGCGACTTGGGCGGCTAGCTCAGCGGGAGAGCACTGCCTTCACACGGCAGGGGTCGCTGGTTCGATCCCAGCGCCGCCCACCATCTCATGCCAATCCGGCCGCACGCGTACTTGTCTGATCGTCGTCTGGCGACGTTGTCGCTATCGTTGCGAGGATCTGCCGCATTTTTATTCCGTTCTAAAAAAACAATGCCGCGATTGCTGTTCAACTTGACGGTCCACCGCCTTCGCACGATCGCGGCGGTGCTCGCGATCGGAACCATGCTCGGCGGCTGCGCTGGAGAACAGGCGAACGTCCGACTCAACTCCCGGGCGCCGGACTTCGATGGTGCACTGGCTTGGCATTATGCAGTCACTGCAACCACCTTTGGCCCGCGTCCGCCGGGAAGCGCCGCGCATGCGCGCCTGCTCTCCTGGATCGAGATGCAGCTTGCGGGCACCGAGTGGAAGGCGGTTCGCTTCACCGCGCAGACGCCTGCTGGACCGATCGCAATGACGAATGTCGTTGCACGCTTTCAGGGCACTGCACCGGGCATCGTCGTGATCAGCGGGCACTATGACACGCTCAGCGGACGGCCGGATTTCGTCGGCGCGAATGACGGCGGTTCGTCTACCGGTATCCTGCTCGCGCTCGCCGATCATTTCCGCGCACACCCGCCGGTGGGACCGAGCGTGTGGATCGTGTGGTTCGACGGCGAGGAAGCCATCCGCGAATGGAGCGGCGAGGATCACACCTACGGCAGCCGCGAACTCGCGTCCCGCTGGCGCGCCGACGGCACGGCGGCGAAAATCCGCGCCGTACTCGTACTCGACATGATCGGCGACCGCGATCTGGACATCGCGCGTGATACGGCCTCGACGCCGTGGTTGATGACGCGTGTGTGCACCGGCGCCGACGAGATCGGTGCAGGTTCCGACTTCTGCCGTTATCGCCTCAGCGTGGAAGACGATCACAGCCCGTTCATTGCCGCCGGCATTCCGGCCGCGGACATCATCGATTTCGATTACGGTCCTTCGAACAGTTATTGGCACACTGACAAGGACACGCCCGACAAGCTCAGCCCCGCGAGCTTCCGCATCGTGGGCAGCGTCGTCCTCGCCACCCTGCGCAGTCTCGCCGCCGATTCTCCCCCGCCGTAACCATCCCCGCCAGTTGCGGGATAATGCGCACTTGAATGCAACGCAGGACCGGATTTTGGCCGATCCTTTTCAAACCACGGGTTTCCCGCGGCGTCTTGCGGACGCGGCGCGCGGGCTTACATGGCTGGTGCGCACCACGCCCAATGCCCGCATACATCTGGCCGCAACCCTGGTGGCCATCGGACTCGGCCTGTGGCTGCGCCTGGGCATTGCCGAATGGCTGTGGATCGCCGTCGCCGTCGGCATCGTGTGGATCGCCGAGGCCTTCAACACTGCGCTGGAGACGCTGGCCAACCGCATCTCGTCCGAGCGGGAACCCGCCATCGGCCATGCCAAGGACCTCGCCGCCGGTGCCGTGCTCGCCGCGGCACTCGCCGCCGCCGCCATCGGCGTCCTCGTCTTCATTCCGCGCCTGATCGCACTCGCCGGCGGTCACTGAACGAGCGCTACCCGCCCGTGAATCCGGGCAGGCGGCGCGTCATGGAGACGTCAGCTCAAATTCGACGTACAGCTCGGACAACGCGTCGCCTTGACGGGAATCGCAGTGAAGCAATGCGGGCAATCCTTCGTCGTCGGCGCCGCTTCCTGCTTCTTCTCGAAGCGTTTTTGCATCTTGTTGATCGAACGCACAAGCATGAACACTGCGAAGGCAATGATAATAAACGTGATGATGGTGTTTATGAACGTGCCATAGTTGAGCGTGACCGCATGAGCCTGCTGGGCCGCGGCGATGGTGGCGTACGGCCCGTGCGGCGTGCCCTGATGCAGCACCCAGAACAGGTTGCTGAAGTCTATGTGCCCGATCGCAAGACCGATCGGCGGCATGATCACGTCACCGACCAGCGACTTTACGATGGCTCCGAAGGCGACGCCGATGACGATGCCGACCGCCATGTCGATGACGTTGCCGCGCATGGCGAATTCGCGGAATTCCTTGAGAAACCCACGCATGTCCGACTCCATGAAAGCGGTGTAAGGAGTCGAGACTATAACAGAAGGCGCCTCAAGGCTTCGGAGGCTTGTAACCCAGTCGGCTCAGGTGTTCCAGGAAATCCTCACCCCAGGTTTTATTCGCACCGGAATCGCAAGGCACCTCGTGAGCGAAAAGCGACTGTATGGAATGCATGTAGCGGGCAAAACCGGGGTCGGGGCTCGCCTCCGGGTTATAGGTGATATCGGAAGACACGGCATAACAATGCTTGCCGATGCGGTCTATCTCGCCGCCGGAACTCAGGCGCATCCGCTCGGGCAACGCAAGCACCGAGGGCGGACGCTTGGGAAATCGAGGCATTTCGAAAGGACCACGTTTGCGGCTGGTCGTGCTGTCGAGATAGTCGCGCAGAGCCTGAGCCCAGTCAACGCCTCGCGCCGCGGGAGTCGTCGCAATACTCAACGCCGGGCTTACTTGCTCAACTCGAGACGATAGTGCAAGCGTCGGGCGCACGATTCGAGGTAAACGCACGCGGAACGCCGGCAGCGCGAGTG
>JBOIBN010000098.1:0-7460 GCA_050739575.1 Gammaproteobacteria bacterium | reverse complement strand
CAAGAACATCGTGGTGTCGGGCAGCGTGAGCGGCAACATCACGCTGCGCCTGCACGACGTGCCCTGGGACCAGGCGCTCGCCATCATTCTCAAGACCCAGGGTTTGGCGATGCAGCAGAGCGGCGACGTGATCCTGATTGCGCCGGCGGCGGAATTCGCGCGTCAGGAGCAACAGCAGTTGCAGGCCCAGGGCCAGATCCAGAATCTGGTCCCGCTCGATAACGCCTACATCCAGATCAATTATGCCAAGGCCGCCGATCTCGCTATGCTCATCAAAACGCAGAAGAATTCGCTCCTGTCGGATCGCGGAACGATCACGACCGATACCCGCACCAACACGCTCATCGTTCACGATACCGACGATCACATCGCGCAGGTGCGTGCCCTCGTTCGCGTACTCGACGTGCCGGTGCGTCAGGTGCTCATAGATTCGCGGGTCGTGATCGCCACCAACACCTATGCACGGGATCTCGGCGTGCAATTCGGCGTGACCGGTGTGCAAACGGGCGCGAACAGTACCATTGCCACCACGGGCGATTTGAACGGCATCGGTCAGATGCTCAACGGTCAGACCGCCGGGTCTCCGGGGCCCTATCCGACGCCGACCAACCTCAACGACCAGCTCAACGTCAACGTGCCCACCACCACCGGCACGTTCGGTCAGTTTGCGATCGCGATTCTGAACAGGAATTTTCTCGTGGATCTGGAACTTTCCGCGATGCAGGCCGAGGGTAAGGGCGAGGTGGTGTCGAGTCCGCGGGTCATCACGGCCAACCAGCAGCAGGCGGAAATCGAACAGGGCGTGGAGATTCCGTATGAAAACGCAAGCTCCAGCGGTGCCACCGCGGTGCAGTTCAAGAAGGCGGTGCTGAGCCTCAAGGTCACGCCACAGATCACGCCCGACAACCGCATCCTGATGAATATCGAGGTGCACAAGGATAGCGTCGGGCAAAACGTGCCGACCGCAAACGGCGGTTCGGTGCCGAGCATCGACACCCGCGACGTCACCACCCAGGTGCTGGTGGACAACGGCGATACGGTGGTCCTCGGCGGCATCTACGAGATCACCCAGCAACTTACGGTCAACAAGGTGCCGTTCCTGGGCGACATCCCGGTGTTGGGAGCGCTTTTTCGCGAAACCCAGACGACGAACAACAAGGACGAGTTGCTGATCTTCGTTACGCCGAAGGTGCTTGCGACGAGCCTTAGTCAGTAGTGGCATTTGAGAGGTATTCAAGAGGTGAATTCCATGAGAAGAAAGATTGCGGCGGTTGCCGTTTTCGGATTTGTTCTTTTTCTCGCCGGCTGCGGTGGGGGCAGCGACTCCAGCATAGCGCCGGGCGGGGGCAGTACCCCTCCCCCTCCGCCGCCCCCGGTTTCGTCGGTATTGCTGGGCAGCGGCAGCGGATCTTCCTTCCAGTCGGGAGTATTGGGGATAGCCGTTCCCCAGTTGTCCGCCGGCGGTTCCACGACCGTATCGGCCGCTCTGCAAAACTCCGACGGCACGCCTTACACGACCTCGGCGACCATTACGTTCACCTCACCCTGCTATCAGAATGGGTTGGCGGCCTTTACGGAAAACGGCACGCCAACGAATTCGGTCACCACCACGACGGGGCAGGCGAACATCACCTATTCGGCCACGGGCTGCAGCGGGACGGACACCATCACGGCCACGACCAGCATTAACGGCAACACGCTGACCGCGGTCGGCGTTGTCACGGTGGCCTCCGCCGCGGTGGGTTCCATCCAGTTTATTTCGGCTACGCCGCCCATCATTTCACTGCAGGGCACGGGCGGACCACAGACCTCGACCGTGGTTTTCCAGGTGACCGATTCCTCGGGCGGCCCGGTGCCGGGAGCCACTGTTAACTTTGCGCTGAACACCACCGTGGGCGGCATCACCTTGTCGCCCACCAGCGCCGTAACGGGGAACAACGGACAGGCGCAGACGGTGGTGCAGGCGGGTACGCAGCACACCACCGTGCGGGTGACGGCGACGGTAACGACCGCCGGCGGCCAGACCATTGCCACCCAGTCGCCCGGCATCGTCATCAGCACCGGCATTCCCACCGAGAACGGTTTTACCCTCTCTTTGACTACGCACAACGTGGAAGGCTACACCGTGACCGGTGTCACCGACACCGTCAACGTGATCCTCTCGGACCGTTTCGGCAATCCCGTGCCGGACGGCACGGCCGTATCCTTTGCCACCACCGGCGGCCAGATTCAGGGTTCGTGTACGACCGGTGAAAACGGTTACGCCTCCGGCAACTGCTCGGTGATCTGGACGAGTGCCTTTCCGCCCCCGCCCGGCGGCCCGCATTCCATCATCGGGCATGCGGAAATCCTGGCCTCTGCCACCGGCGAGGAAAGCTTCACCGACGTCAACGGCGACGGCGTCTTCGATGGCGACGATCTGTTCAGCCTCTACACCGGCGGCCCGGGCGACAACTTTTTCGGTCCACCCGGCCAGGACGACATCGGCGAACTCTATCTCGACCAGACTCAGAGTGGAAGCTACGTTCCGGGCGATGCTTACATAGACTTCAATGGGGACGGTGTGCGTAATCCGCCGGACGGCAAGTATCACGGCAACGGTTGCGTCGGCACCGCCACCGTATCCTGCGGAAGTTCGACCCTCGAGATCGGCCTGCAGGACTGCATCGTGATGTCAACTTCAGGCGTAACAATCAGCGGTCCAACTTCCGTGACCGCCGGTGCGACCTACACCTATTATGTTTCCGATGAAAATCAGAACGTGCCGCCATCCGGCATGACTTTCTCTGTCTCCCCCTCCGGCTCCGCGACCATCCTGCAGGGGGCCGTGCCCGACATTCTCGGTTGCCCGAAGCCGCCTGCGTCCTACCCGATTACGGTCACCGTGACCGCCGCGTCAGGAACCACCTTCTTTATCCTCGCCACGTCACCCGTGACCAACACCGTGAGCTACAGCGACCAGATTACCGTGCAATAAGCGGGCGACGCGTGGCGCGGGAAAGTGGCCTCGGGCGTGGCGTGATCCCGCGCTTTCACAACGAAGCGGGGCTTTCTCATAGGCAACGGGTGCGATAGAGGGAATCTGGATTAGATCGAACTTGCCTATACCAAAAGCGCTGCGGCAAGTTTTCTGTGGCTTGACGATCTGTTCGGGCTAAGATGGGTTTCATGCAAGCCTTTCGATTCTTCTCCTGTGTTAGCACCTGTCGTTGACATGTCCAGCAATCCGAACCGCGCACCCAACGCTCGGCGCGGGCGCCGCATCGCGCTCGTCGGCCTGCCCGGCGTCGGCAAAACCACGATCGGCCGGCTGCTCGCCGACGAACTGGCGTTTACGTTTTTCGATTGCGATGCTGTGTTCGAGGCCGAGGTGGACGGGAGCATTGCCGATTGGGTGAGGGCCAACGGCTGGGCCACGTTTCGCGAGCGGGAATGCGCGCTGCTCGCGGCTGCACTCGCGCGCGAGGAAATCGTGATCGCGACCGGCGGCGGAGTGGTGGAGGAAGCGAGAAATCGGGGGGCGCTCGCCGCTGCCAAGGTGATCTGGCTCCAAGCGCCGCTTGCGGTGCTCGGTGCACGACTGGACTCGACGAATGACCGGCCATTGCTAGCCGATGCCCAAGCCGAGCGTCTCGCGGAGCTTGCCGCACGGCGCGATCCGCTGTACCGTCAAATTGCCGACATCGAAATCGCCGTCGCGGACCGGACGCCGCGCCAAGCCGTCGCGCTTATCATGCGCGAGTTGCAAAGGAAGCAGATGCTTTCGTGAAATCCGTCGTATTAACCGTGCCGGGCATTTCCTATCCGGTTTTTATTGGTGCCGATGCAGCAATAACCGAGCAGATCTCGACATTGATCGCCGGGCGCGAGTTGATGGTCGTGACGGACGCCAACGTCGCGCCGCATTACCTCGAACCCATGTGCGCCGCCCTCGGTGCCGCAGCGAGGATCGAAACGTGCGTGTTACCTGCCGGCGAATCCGAAAAGACGCTTGCCGGGTTCGAGCGGGTGACCGATGCACTCGTTGGCGGCTGTTTACATCGCGACGCCATCGTGATCGCGCTTGGCGGCGGGGTAATCGGCGATCTTGCCGGTTTCGCCGCCGCCTGTTATCAGCGCGGTGTCGCCTGGATCGTGGTGCCGACGACGCTGCTCGCGCAGGTGGACGCCGCGCTCGGCGGCAAGACTGCGATCAATCATCCTGCGGGCAAGAATCTCATCGGCGCCTTTCACGATCCGCTCGCGGTATGGATTGATGCGGCGCGGCTCGCGGCTTTGCCTGCGCGCGAATATCGCGCGGGACTCGGCGAAGTGGTGAAGTACGGGCTGGGGTTCGATGCCGCATTCTTCGCATGGCTCGAAGAGAACGCCGCAGCGTTACTCGCGCGCGAAAAGGAAGCGCTTGCCGACGCTATTCCGCGCTGCATTCGCCTCAAACTCGAAGTGGTCGCCGCGGATCGAACCGAGCGCGGCGCGCGGGCGCTGCTCAACCTCGGTCACACGATCGGTCATGCGCTGGAAACGGCGCTCGGGTATGGCGTCTGGCTGCACGGCGAGGCGGTGGCTGTGGGTCTCGTTGCGGCGGCTGAACTGTCCGCCGCGCGCGGTGCGCTCGCATCCGAAATTCCGGCGCGGCTGCGCCGCTTGTTGCAGGCGCTCGAATTGCCGACATCGGTTCCGCCCGAGGCCGCCGACGCGGCGCTGAACAAGGCACTGGCGCTCGACAAAAAGATCGCCGCCGGACGTCTGCGTTTCATCGGTCTGGCCGCTCTGGGCCGAGCGGAAATCTGGAACAATGTTGAAAGCGTGGAGATCGAACGTGCCATTGCCGCAACGCGCGTTGGATGCGAATGGGGTCGCGCTCCGCAGCCGGGCTTGAGGGGGGACTTGACAAACGGGGTGTGAAGGATTTTCAATTCGTATTGATCTCCAAAGAGGGTACGCTGGCCCCGGGCGGGATAAGACGAAAAAGCGAAGATTTTTTGCGACTCGAATCGCAGCGTTCCTCATGGGCGCGCTGATAGGGGGGCTGCCGGCGTACGCAGCCGCCGCTTCCGGGGTAGTCGGGCATCAGATTATTGCCGGCGACTTCAACGGCGACGGATGGGGGGATCTTCTGTACCAGGCGTTGCCCTGGCAACCACGGCGAAGCGCTTTTCTTGTCGCTCGAAAATGGCGCATTCGGGCAGCCCATCACGTGGTCCGACCACCACCAGGACATGAATTGGAATGCCTCGGCGCACAAGCTGATAGTCGGGGATTTCAACGGCGATGGGCGGGATGATGTGCTGCTGCAGGCCACGCCGGGGCTCGCGAGCGGGGTCATGCTTGCTGCGGCCAAGGGCGGTTTCACGAGGGCTCCCCAAGGCCCGTTTACCACCATCGGGGGGATGGATGTTTCGCAAGCCTCACATACCCTTCAGGTAGGGGATTTCAACGGCGACGGACGGGACGACCTGTTATTGCAGGCGAACAATACCCTGCACGACAATGCAATTTCGCTCGCAGGTCCGGATGGTGAATTTACGACGCTCGCCGCTCGTTGGCCGGATTATGCGCTGGGGTTCAACTGGTCGAACGATCTGACCACGATCACGGTCGGCGATTTTGCGGGCACGGGGCGGGCGGAGCTGTTGCTGCGTGCGCGCAATACAGATGGCGCGAGCCGATGCTGCGAGATCGTGGCGCTCAATCCGCACTTTCAGCCGGCTACCGTGGTTCAGCACTGGAGTGCCGATTATTTGGGGCTTGATTGGTCGTCCACTGATTACCAGCTGATTGCCGCGGACCTCAATGACGATGGGCGCACCGACTTGTTGCTGCAGCCGACCGCACCGGGTGGAACGGTGACGGTTTTGCTTGCCAATGCGCAAGGGCATTTCACTACTGTTGCGGCCCAGTGGCCGGCTGAACAGGACGGTCGTGACTGGTCGAGTGAGAGCTACCTGCTGGTGCCCGAACCGGCCAAGGTGCCGGGCGAAGAAGGCTCGCTGCTCATGGTTCCCCGTCAAGTGGGCTTGCCTTATGTGCGGGTTCAGTTCGACTCGCAGGGCCGCCCGGTAAAAACGACGACGCTCTCTTCGCCGCCGGTGGGGCTCCTTGCGCAGAATTCGGAAGATCCCAACATAGACGGCGACGCCCTGTCCGCAATGCAGGCGCAGGTGTTTCCCCAACCCCATACGGGCGGTTCCGCGGTCGGCGCGCTGCCGGGCAGCTTTTCGGTGGGTGCCATGGGAGAGGCGCGTTATCGCATTCCCATCGCGGTTGCGCCCGGCGTGAACGGGATGCAGCCCGATCTTGCTTTAAGTTACGACTCGCGTAGTGGCCAAACGCAGCTGGGGCTGGGGTGGTCACTCTCTGGGCTATCGGCGATCAGCCGGTGCCCGGCGACGGTCGCCGTGGATGGGGCGAGTCGCCCGGTCGAGATGGATGCGAGCGATGATTTTTGTCTAGATGGGGCGCATCTGGTTGCGTATCCGGGCCAAAACTACGGGGCGAGCGGCACGGAGTATCACACGCCGACGGCGAGCTTCCAGAAGGTGGTGTCAAACGGCACGCAGGGGAGTGGCCCGCAGTCTTTCACCGTGTGGGGCAAGGACGGGCTCGTTCGCGAGTACGGGGCGACGACTGATTCGAACCTGCAGGGCGGCCAATATTATTCCAACACGGCCTTCGTCTGGCTGCTCGACAAAATAACTGATCGTTGGGGCAACTACATCACCTTTCAGTACACCAAATCGCAAGACGTGTCCGGCATGCCGGGCGAGGATACGAGCTACCAGTTGAGCGAGATTGATTACGACAACAATGCCGGCACGACGGTCGGCAAGCTCATGTTCAGCTATCAGTTGATCACGGCCGATCACTGGAGCGTCGCCTACATGGACGGGTTGACGCACATCTTCAAGTCCCTGCTCTCGAGCATCACGGTGGAATCGGCCGGGAGCACGCTCTGGAGCTATGATTTCAGCTACAGCACGCCCGATGTCGGTTCGCCGCGCCTGGTGTCGGTGGACGAATGCGACGGAGCCGGCGACTGTCTTGCGCCGACGAATTTCCAATACGTGCCGGTGAGTTCGGGACTGGGCGGCCTGACGGCGATGACGACCGACGACAATATGAGTTATCGCTACTTGGGAGATCTTGATGGCGACGGACGCACGGACCTGATTTTTCCGGAGAACGGCGACTGGGAGTATGTGACCTCGGCGCAGCGTGAAACCGTGAATACCGGGATTGCCGTCGACCCCCACCCGGGGCAGGCCGTGGTTCTCGATGCGAACGACGATGGCTATTCGGATCTCTTGTTTCCGGTGAGCGGGGGCAAGGCGGAACGAGAGTTCCTACGGAAAAGTGGACACTGCGGGTTACGCACATTGGGCTTCGAACTCGATTGGAGAATGGTAGCTCAGTGCTGAGTGTAATCTGCGTGTGTTGTAAAAGTCGATGTAGCTGCGTAT
>JBOIBN010000097.1:0-7494 GCA_050739575.1 Gammaproteobacteria bacterium | reverse complement strand
CGCCAAGCTCAAGCAGGCGTAGGGCCTCGAGCTTGTACTCGCGCGAAAATGTTTGACGTTTCGACATGGAACACCTCCTCAGGCATTGTGTGCCTAACTGAGTGTCCGTGAAAACGGGGGTGGTTCAAGTCTTGCATTGCCATATCAGCCCACCTCCTCCGCTGCCCTGACCGCCCGACTTACCGTGCTGTAGTGTACGCCAAAGTATTGCCCGATGGCCGAGAGCCAGTAATGCCTCGAGCGGTACGAAGCGACCATTGCTGCGCGTCTATCTTTCTTATCGAGATAAGTCGGCTCTTGCCAGTCTCCGCACGAGGTGAAGCGGTCTAGCCATGACAGAAGAATGCCCCTCCAACTAAATGTGTCAAGGCGAGACCTGATCCCGAATCTCACGAGACCTGAGCCCGAATCTCCGTGCAGGAACGCGCAGGAATCTCTGCCAGTTCAGGCTTCCATCAAGTCTGAATGAAACGTTCCCACAATGGCAACTTCCTAAAATCAGAATCAGAAATCTCCTAGTATTACGCCGTCGCTGTTGCTTAAGTCATGGCACATGAGTACTTCGAGCAAAACTTTTGATATGAGTCCGTTATTGATTCACTTATAGTCAGATCAAATTGCAAATAAAAGAATAAATAAGTATTGCTGCTGCGCCTATACCTGTTAAAACAGCACCGAAAAAGAAATATTGCCATACAGCCATAAACTTAACAGCCCTTTCCATCTCCGATTTGTTATATTCTTCTGGGAAACGCTCTAATTCTTTAGCTTGTCCTAATTGCTCTATTAGATTTTTAATTTGATTGCTTCTTAGCCATAGAGAAATCAGTTCAAATACCACGAAAATTGTTATGGAGGTGATCGCAAGCAATCCCACCGCAAGTGATTGCCATTTTTCCAAATTATCTCTTGTAAAATTCCAAACTGCAAATAACCCTGCATAACCTCCAAAAATAATAATATTCGCATAGGATTTAGACTGCTCATATGAAGAAATAAGCATCTCTCTTTGTTTTTGAACAAATTCACTGAATTCTTCATTCATTTGACTTTCAGCCCCAACAATCAAGAAACCCTATGGCTATCAAATATCGGCTTAACTACCAGCTCAAACCTATGGCCGTATGTTTTCCAACCAAGAATTAAGTACCTTACAGGTTTTGATGAGAGGGCCGGCGAACTAGCTGGTCTTGACTTCCTTGGCGCCCTGCGCCTAGCAGACGAAACCGTAGGTGACGACCCTCTCGCCGTCGGCTTGTCCGAAGGATAGCACGGAGTAGCTCAGCAAAGCCACTCAGGGATAGGCCACGATTTTTCACGAAATTCGTGGGATAAAATACGCTTCTTTCGCTTTCCAGACCGAGCTTCCCATGTCCGATACCCCCAAGATCATCTACACACTGACCGACGAGGCGCCTTTTCTGGCTACCAACTCCCTGCTGCCCGTTATTGATGCGTTTACCGACTCGGCAGGGGTGAAGGTGGAAACGCGCGACATCTCGCTTGCCGGGCGCATCCTTTCGCAATTTCCCGACGTGCTGAAAGACGATCAAAAGGTGTCGGACGATCTTGCCGAACTGGGCGAATTGGCGCTCAAGCCCGAGGCCAACATCATCAAGCTCCCCAACATCAGTGCATCGCTTCCGCAGATGAAGGCGGCCATCAGAGAGCTGCAGGGAAAAGGTTTCGCGTTGCCCGATTATCCGGATGAGCCGGCCGACGACGCCGAACGCCGGACCAAGGCGCGTTATGGCAAGGCCATGGGCAGTGCCGTCAACCCGGTGATACGTCAAGGCAATTCCGATCGCCGCGCGCCGCCTTCGGTCAAGGCCTACGCCCGCAAGCATCCGCATCGCATGGGCACGTGGAGTGCCGACTCAAAGACGCATGTGGCACACATGGACGGGCATGATTTTTACGGCACCGAAAAGTCCGCTACGCTGGGCAAGGCCGGCAGCCTGAAGATCGCGTTCGAAGGCGGCGACGGCAAGAGTCAGGTGCTCAAGGAATCGGTCAAGGTCGAGCAAGGTGAAATTGTCGATGCGGCCGTGATGAGCCGCAAGGCGCTGGCCGAATTCATTGACGCGCAAATAGCCGATGCGCTTCAAGGCGGCGTGCTGTTCTCGGTGCACTTCAAGGCCACCATGATGAAGGTGTCCGACCCGATCATGTTCGGCGTGGTGGTGAGCGAGTTCTTCAGTGACGTGCTGGCCAAACATGGCGAATCGCTCAAGCAGGCAGGCTTCAGTCCCAACAATGGTCTGGGCGATCTCTATGCCTGCCTCGAAAAACTGCCCGAACATGAGCAGAAAGCCATCAAGGCCGGCATCGAAGCCGAGTATGTAAAGCGGCCGGAACTTGCCATGGTCGATTCGGACAAGGGCATCACCAATTTGCACGTGCCTTCGGACGTCATCATAGATGCCTCCATGCCGGCCATGATCCGCGACTCGGGCAAAATGTGGAGCGCCGACGGCGAGCGCCAGGATTGCAAGGCCGTCATCCCCGATCGCAGCTATGCAGGCGTGTATCAGGCCATGATCGCGGACTGCAAGGTCAACGGCGCCTTCGATCCGGCCACCATGGGCAGCGTGCCCAACGTGGGTTTGATGGCTAACAAGGCCGAGGAATACGGCTCGCACGACAAGACCTTCCAGATTCCCGCCGACGGCGTGGTCCGCGTCAGCGACCAGGACGGCAAGGTGATCTTTGAACACAAGGTCGAAGCCGGCGACATCTGGCGCATGTGCCAGACCACGGATGCGCCGGTGGCCGACTGGGTGAAGCTGGCCGTCTCGCGTGCTCGTCTGTCCGAGACGCCGGCCGTGTTCTGGCTGGACGAAAAGCGCGCACATGACGCGCAGATCATCGCCAAGGTCAAGCGTTACCTCAAAGACCACGACACCGCGGGCCTCGATATCAGCATCATGGCTCCCGAGGATGCCATGCGCCGTTCACTGGAACGCATTCGCAAGGGCCGGGACACCATCTCGGTCACCGGCAACGTGCTGCGCGATTACCTCACCGATCTCTTCCCGATCATGGAACTCGGCACCAGCGCCAAGATGCTCTCCATCGTGCCGCTGATGGCCGGCGGCGGCTTGTTCGAGACCGGCGCCGGCGGCAGCGCGCCGAAGCATGTGCAGCAACTGCTCAAGGAAAACCACCTGCGCTGGGATTCACTGGGAGAATTTCTGGCGCTGGCTGCATCGCTGGAACACCTCGGCCGTAGCTATGACAACGCACGCGCTAAAGTTCTGGCGGCCGCCCTGGACGTTGCCACCGGACGTTTCCTCGAAAACAACAAATCGCCTTCGCGCAAGGTCGGCGAGCTTGACAACCGCGGCAGCCATTTCTACCTGGCCATGTACTGGGCACGCGCGCTGGCCGATCAAAAAGACGATGCAGAGCTGGCCGGCCTCTTCGGCAAGCTGGCCGATCGCCTGGAAGCGGCGGAAGACACCATTATCGGTGAATTGAATGGCGTTCAGGGCAGTCCGGTGGAGCTGGACGGCTACTACCGCCCCGACCTCGACAAGGTAAGAAAAATCATGCGCCCAAGCGCCGCGTTCAACGAAGCATTGCAATCGTTGCGCGAGGAAATGTAAACGAGCACGGCGGCGGGGTACGCTTGTGCTCCGCCGCATACGCTATTGGTCGCCATGCGGTCGATTGAATAGCTATCCCCTCTCCCATCCGCGGGAGAGGGCTAGGGTGAGGGGGAAATCAAGCAACGCAGCTTCGCGGCGCACCCCTCATCCCCGCCTTCTCCCGCAAGGGGAGAAGGAGCAGAAAGATGGTTCATGCGATTCGTTCTTCGTGGTTCGGATCCAAGGCTGCGCGATCTGGCGGCGCGGACGGTCCCTGTATTGCGAGTTGGCCGGCGCGGCCGGGCACCATGCCCCGTTCCACGCGCGAGACGGGCAATTGCACCCGCCAGGATTGTGCGGCCGCTTCGCCGAGCGTGCAGAATTCGGCACCAAGCGCGCTCCAGCCTTCGAGCGCGCGTTCAAACTGCCAGAGCAGCGGGCCGCCTTCGAGTTCCGCGTGCAGCGTGAAGACGTGGAGCGGTGCCGGATGATCGTTTACCTCGCGCACCAGCCGCTCGCCGACGTTTTCAGTAGTGACCCCATCACGGCCGATGAGTTCGTCCATCGTCGGCAGCGTGGTCGGAAGCTGCACGCAGTCGAGCGCGCCGCCGTTCACGCGCGGAAGAAACGCTTCGCGTCCGCGCGTATCGCTCGCCCAGCGCAGCCGCGCCGACGCTTCGAGTTCGAGCACGTGCGCGTTCACCTGCCAGCCGGCCGCACCGAAGCAGTCCGGCGCCTCGCCAAACACCTCGGCGTAATCTTCGATTCCGCGCGTCCATTCGCGCCGCGTCCATTCGGCATCCTTTCGCGCGACGGCGTCCTGCCAGCGTATGTGATCCCAGGAGTGCAGGCCGACTTCGAAACCGGCCCTGCGCGCGGCGAGCATCGGTTGGCGCGCGTGTCGCCCGATGTGCGGACCGGGAAGCAGCGTGCCGTAAGCGAGCGTCTTCAAGCCGTAGGTGGACGGCACGGAGGTGCGTAGCACCTTGGCGAGAAAGCCGGGCCTGAGCAGCCGGCGCAGGGCGCGGCCCGTGTGATCGGGACCGACAGAGAAAAGGAACGTCGCGGGAATACTGCGGCGTTCGAGCGCGTACATGAGCGCAGGCACGCCTTCGAGCGTGCCGCGCAGCGTGTCCACGTCTACCTTGAGCGCGATGCGCATCGGGTTCTTTTTGT
The DNA here is from genome assembly GCA_050739575.1 of Gammaproteobacteria bacterium. Lineage (GTDB taxonomy): Bacteria > Pseudomonadota > Gammaproteobacteria > JAKDMP01 > JAKDMP01 > JBOIBN01. The sequence continues at coordinate 2,728 of JBOIBN010000097.1, read as the reverse complement.
TCTGTGGCGCAACCCGCCGTACTCACGGACAAGCGTGCCACGCACCACTTCCCACCGACGCGCGAGCGCTCCGCCCCGCACCCCGGGACCCTTTTCTTTGCTCGTCCAAAGAAAAGGGACAAAAAGAAAAGACGCCCGGCGGTCGCGGCTGATCCTGCGCTCCGCGGCTTTGGTTCCCGCGCCAACCGATGCGGCTGTCCTGCCGCAACGGCCGGAGGCGGACGTCCTGTCCGCCTCCCTTTCGGGCGCAAGCCCAAAGCCTTGCGGTGCTCGGGCGCGACCGACGGGATCCGATGTCACCTTCGAAACGATTTCTTCGCTGCTCGATGCCAGATGCCCGATGCCGATCCGTCTTAGTTCTGCGACATTGAGCAATTCTTTGCGCTCAGGAGTCTTCTTCGGCGACCAGCTTGCGCGCCTCGGCGACGTCGCCACGGTAGGCTTCGAAAATCTGGCGCAGCGCGTCTTCCATCGCCACCGTCGGCTTCCAGCCGAGTTCCTTTTCGGTGTAGCTCACGTCGGGCACGCGGTGCTCGACGTCCTGGTAGCCGGAACCGTAGTAGTCGGCCGCGCTTACGTCGCGCAGTTTAACTTTTTGGGCACTTTCCCGATACTCCGGAATCTCGAGCGCGATCTCGAGCATCATCTCGGCAAGCTCGCGCACGGAAAACTGGTTGCCCGGGTTGCCGATGTTGTAGATGCGTCCGCTCGCGACGCCGTCCTTGTTCGCGATGATGCGCATCAGCGCGTCCACGCCGTCGCTCACATAGGTATAGGAGCGGCGCCGCTTGCCGCCGTCCACGAGACTGATCGGGTCGCCGCGCACGATCTGGCCCAGGAACTGAGTGACGACGCGCGAACTGCCTTCCTTGGGTGTGTAGATGCTGTCGAGTCCCGGCCCGATCCAGTTGAACGGGCGGAACAGCGTGAAGTCGAGCCCGTCGTGCGCGCCGTGCGCCCAGATCACGCGGTCGAGAAGTTGTTTGGAACAACTGTAGATCCAGCGTTCCTTCGGGATCGGTCCAAGCACCAGCGAGGATTCGTAGGGATCGAAGGCCTTGTCGGTGCACATGCCGTACACCTCGGAGGTCGAGGGGAAGATCACCCGCTTCTTGTACTTGACGCATTGGCGGATGATCGGCAGGTTCGCCTCGAAGTCGAGCCCGAACACACGCAGCGGATCCTCGACGTAGGTCTTCGGCGTCGCGATCGCGACCAGCGGCAGTACTACGTCGCATTTGCGCACGTGGTATTCGACCCACTCGCGGTTGATGGTAATGTCGCCCTCGAAGAAGTTGAAGCGCGGATGATCCATCCATTCGGCGACGCGATCGCTCGCCATGTCCATGCCGAATGCGTGCCAGTCGGTGGTGTCGAGGATGCTGCGTGTCAGGTGATGGCCGATGAAGCCGTTGACGCCGAGGATCAGGACTTTCTTCACGCGGAATCTCCGGGTAAAAGCAGTTCGCCGCCGCCGAGCGCGGGAAACGAGGCGGCGGTGACGGGTTCGTCGTTGAGCGTGCATTTTAACACTTCGAACCGGCGCGAATCCGCGCAATCGGCATAAATCCTGCCGTTTTCGACGTAGAGCGCAGGCCGCGGCTGATGCGCCGGTTCGTCGCGGAAGTGGCTGCCGAGGATTAACAGTCTGCCGCCGGAAATCTCGGTAAAGGCGCCGGGATACGGCGGCGCGACGGCACGGACGAGGTTGTGAATTTCCCAGGCGCTGCGGCGCCAGTCAATGCGCCCGTCCTCGGGCCGGCGCCGGCCGCAGTAATTGCCGGCGGCGAGATCGAGCGGCGTGCGCGGCGCAGTGCCGGCGACGAGTTCCGGCGCCAGCCGCCACAGCAGACGCTCGCCGGCGACGGCAACCTTGCGCATGACGTCGCCCGCGGTGTCGTTGGGAAGTATCGGCACCGATTCCCGGCCGATGAGATCGCCGGCATCAGGTTTCGCGCTCATGTAGTGCAGGCTCGCGCCGGTTTCGCTCTCGCCTGCGAGCACGGCCCAGTTGACCGGCGCGCGTCCCCGATAGCGCGGCAAAAGCGAACCGTGCAGGTTGAGTGCGCCACGGCGCGCGGTTTCGATCAACGCCGTCGGAATCATGTAGCGGTAATAAAAAGAAAAGATGAAGTCCGGCGCAAGTTTCTCAAGCCGCGGAGCAAGTGAAGCCAATTCGTTCTGGGTCGGCGTGATCGTCTCGATGCCGTAGCGGCGCGCGTGTTCGGCGACGCTCGCGAACCAGGCGCCCTCTCCCGGATCGTCCGCATGGGTGACGACAAGCGGGACTTCGATGCCGCGCGCGAGCAGCGTCTCCAGGGCGCGCACGCCGACGTCGTGATAGGCGAAAACGACGGCACGTGCGTGATCCCGCGTTTTGGGATCAGTGCTCATCCCGCTCGTCTTTTCCGAGCATGCCGCGGATGAGATAGCGCGGCCTGTTCTGCACTTCCTGATAGATGCGCCCGACGTACTCGCCGAGGATGCCGATGCCGAAGAGCAGGAAACCGATGAAGAAGAAGGCAATCGCGAACAATGTGAAGACGCCCTGCACGTCGGGACCGTTAACGATCCGGTCGATTATGAGCCAGACGAACAGCACCAGCGAGCCGAAGGCGATCACCGCGCCGAGCAGCGAAAAAACCTGCAAAGGCATGACCGAAAAGCCGGTCACGAGATCGAAGTTGAGCTGCACGAGGCGCATGAGCGAATACTTGGATTGCCCCGC
>JBOIBN010000096.1:0-7512 GCA_050739575.1 Gammaproteobacteria bacterium | reverse complement strand
TCCGATTCGGGAAAAAAGAGAACGGCCGCGGCGCGGCAGCCGTCAAAAAAACGAAGATATCAAATCCAACGATATTAAATGTGGCAGTGCAGAAGAATAATCATTTCGGAGATAGCCGAATCTGGTTGGAGATGTTGGCGATAAATGTCCAGGATTCTTCGTTCAGTGCAGCCTGAAATTCACTGTCTGGCAGGTGCTGGGCGTCGCCACTGGTTTGCCGTTCACTAGCTGAGGCGTGAATTTCGCCTGTTTTATGGCGGCGAGGGCGGATTGAGCGAATTGTTGGGAGATATGCCCGTTCATTCTCGAATTACCGGAATACACGGAAACGGATTTCACGTGCGCATCGGCCACGGTCCCATCCGGTTTAATCGTGAAGCATACGACTACATCGCCTTGTGCCCCGGCATACATGGCAATTGGCGGGTACATAGGCGCAATCGCCCAGATCGGCGTCGGGACATAGGATGTCTGAGCGGATGCGCTCGACGCTGTCGGTGCGGCAGTGTTCGCGTTTGCGCTCACGGCTGCGGTCAGCGCTGGAGCTGCGAGCAAGTAGGCGCCCATGCCGATTACGTTTCGGATCTTCATGACTTTCCCTTGCGCCAGGCTGCATTATCTCTTTGTACCACAAGATGCCCTAGAAAGGGGAATCTAGCTGCTTTCCATGCCGCTGGAACAGAGGGTCAGTCCGGAATCTCTCTGGCGTTTCTAGTGCGTCTCCAGGATCAAGACGCGGGCCGTCGTTTGAGGACGACGGGGATTCGCGTGCCTCGAATCGCCGGAATCAGAAATTCTCCGTAGTAACGAACGTCGGATTTCAGATTCTGAGTAATCCGCACGCGCACACGTACCAACATCTGTTCGCCCGGCTGCAGTGTGACCGTCGAAGGGTCGAAGACAAACTTCACCTTCGCTTGCTTTCCAGCTTCTTCGGTGAAGCTTCCGGCGACTACGGATGTTTCCACCTTTTCGGAAAGCGAATTTTCGACCAGGAACGCGCCGACGGCGTCTTCGCCGGCAGCCGCTTCCAGAACCATCTGCGGAGTCGCCGCTCGCGGAGCCGCTGCGGGACCTGCGGCTTTGCTTGTATCCGTCTGTTTCGCCTGAATGTCCGTCACGGCATTGACGAGATCGAGCATGTAGTCCAGCGCGAGTTTGCCGGCCGCCGTGTAATAGCGAAGATTCAGGTCTACGGCCCGCTGCCAGGCATCTTCCATGTCCGACTTGGCCATGACTACCTTCCGCGCGTCTGGTGCATGCAGGGACGGGGACAGTAGAAGTGGTCATACCAGTGGTGAACGTAGTCGGGGCAGTCGTCCACGTCTATTTCGTGACAGCAATCGGAGCCCTTCGTCGCCGCTTTCAGGGTGTAGCGCAGATAGTATTCGCGGCAGCCGCGGACCCGGATGAGAGATTCGAATTCCTGACCGTTTGCCGCATCTCCGGGGATTTTCGCACTTACAGTGACTACGCCTCGTTGCAGGGGCGCCAGCGCGAGCGACGCAGGCTCGATCGTGAATTGGACGTCGGGCGAGTCCGCCGTGACGGACACAGTCGTCTCCTGCATGCTGCAGTTCGTGAACCGTATTCGCAGCGTAGAGGTTCCACCGGGGCAGACGAGAGCCGTGAGTTCGCCCAGCGGCTGCGGCATCCAGCAGGGCGTGGGAATAGTGCAGCCGCAGTTCGTCCCCGACACCTTGGCGATGCCGGCTGCGCCGCCCGGCGCAGCGACCTGCGTCAGCATGGAAACTCCGCTCTTGTTCAGCGACTCGAGAAGGTTCATGCCGGTCTGGATGCTTTGGCTCAGCATGTCGCTCAAGGACGTGGCGATCTTCGTCATCGAATCATTCATGTCGGACGGGTTCATTGTTTCTCCTCGCCGGTCGAATCCGGCACGTCGATGCGGAATTCGCATTGCGCGTTCAGTATTTTCAATGCGCCGGTATAAAGCCGGCCCGGCTTGAGATTGTCGGGAAGTCTGACGTTCGCGCACAGCGTTCGCACTTCGTTCGGCGCCAGATCTCCCGCACCGTCCTCGATCTGCACGCGCATGAGCCCGCCGTGCGCACTTGCGAGCTTGTCGGCGAGAATGGCCACCCGTTCCTGGCCGCCGTGCTCCGACTTGCGGTACGCGGCGCCCAAGGCGTCTTCGACCCCGCCCTCCGCAAACAGGCCGACCCCGTATGCGGTTTCGATGCGGCAGGCGGCGTTGCCTTCGTTCACCGCGGATAACTCGACCCTGAATCGCTGCCCGGACGTGCCGGACAGCCGGACGCTGCTCGGGCTGATTCTGACACGCGCCTCGCCGGTGACTTCGACGGTTGCGGCATGCGTTGCATCGCCGATCCTGACCGTTCCGCTATACGAACCGGGCGGCGTGTCGGGCGGGAACTTCAACCTTACCCGCGTCGCATCGCGGCCGAACGGCTTGGCGAACACGATCGGCACGATTTCCCCGCGCTTGTCCTTAAAGGAGGCGAATGCCGCGACGCCCTGCCGCAGGGGTTGCGGAATCACGTACTCCAGGCTGTGGGGTTTGCCATGCGCTTTCATCGGCTCTTTCATCTTGTCCTCCGCATCCGATGGCGATGCGAGATCCGGCGTTAGCCGTTGGCCTTCACGTCAATTGGGGCGCGCACCGGTTGCCTTTCGAGCGGCGGGGTGCACACCTCGCAGGGATTCGGTCGGTAGGGTTCGTTGATCATCTGGGCCTCGCCGCATAAACGCACGCACAGCAGTTCCATTCCGAACAGCGACAGCCCGACGCTGAAGTCGGCGGGGAAATGGACCCGCGTGTTGGGGATTTCCGTGACGGCGATGTTCATGTTCACCGTCATGGGATCGACGCCGAGCTGGATCTTGGGAAGGCTGTCGACGTTGATATGGACGGCGTCGACGCCAAGCTGGATCTTGGGAAGATTGTCGACGTCGATGTGGTAGGTGTCCGGAATTCCGTCAATGGTCACCGGGCCCATGCTGCCGATGGAGCCCGCGAGAACGGTCGTCATCTGTCCGCTGATATCGGTTTCGAACGGTTGGGGGACGCTTACACTCATAGATATCCTCTGGGACCGTCAGGATGCCGTTGAAGGTAGAGAATTCCAGTAATAGAACAGTGCGCCACGGTCCACCGCGAATATAGCTAAACCGCAACGGGAAGTCAATCAATTCGGTACCCCGGACCAACGGGCTTCCCCGCTGCCGAGGCGCTCGAGACTCCGCCGATTCCGGAGAATGCCTGCGGGAGGGTGTTAGCCGCCCGGGAACCCGCCGGCGGCCTGGTGAGGCGCCAGTCCCGGACCCGGCCCGGCTGTCCATTGGAGCGACCGCCGGATCCGCAACCGAGTGCAGTCGGATGTGACGGCGTTTTGTATAATGCGGGGCGTCGAAGCAGCGTTAAAAAGCAGTGGTAATCGGGGGCTCGTAACCGCTGAATGCCATCAGCGCTTCGCCCTGCGGTTCCCTTCAGGAGGAACATGCCATGGGGAAAGATGCAAACAGCCAGGCCGACGACGTGCGCGAGGTGCTGATTGACGTTGTCGAGATCGAACTGGCGGCGCTGAAAGCCGCGGCCGTGTTCTGGCAGGAATGGATCGAGCAGACGTCCTCGTACGTGACGGCAGCCAGCAAATCCCTGGAAGCCATTCGTTCACGCGACCAGGATGCCGGTCAGGTCCTGCTCGAGCTGGCCGATGCGAACCGTGAGGCGATGCGCCGAATGACGGAACTCCCGCGCAAGATTGCCGAACGCTATATCAGCGAGCTTGGCGGATCGAAGCCCGGAAAACCCGCAAGAGCTAAGCCCGCCAAGCGGCGCGCGCGCGCCAAGCCTTGAGCACGCGGCGGAGTTCCGGGGGCTCCGCCGTAGCGAAGAGGGACGGGTCTGACGTCGATGACTGAAGCTGCAGTCGAAGCCGCCAGCCTTCACCGTGCCGAAGGCTATCAAGAAGAACTCGTACAACTCGAGCGCTTCCTGCGGCGGTGGATTGATCGAAGCGATGCGGAAATTAAGCCGCTTCTGAACTGGCAGTTTCTCGGCAGCTCCAAATACTTCCGACCGGTCACGGTATTCGCATGCCGCCAGGCGATGTCGCCGGAATCGGTACCTGAAACGACGGTACGCGCGGCCGTGGCGATAGAGATGGCCCACAACGTATCGTTGATCATCGACGACATCCTGGATCGGTCGCGCCATCGGCGCGGCGTACTGACATTGCATTGCCGGTTCGGCATGCTTCCGGCGCTCATGGCATCCGGCTACATCACGGCCGAGGCGTTCGAGTTGTGCCGCGATAACGGTTTCGAGATCGAGCGCCTGGCTGAGTTGTTCAAGCGCCTCGCGCTGGCGGAGTCTCTGCAATGGCGCGTGCGCAGAGAGCCGCTTGGAGTGGAGGACTGGCGTTACATCGCGGGAGAGGACACGGGTTCGATGTTCGAGGCTTGCGCCTGTCTCGGAACCGGAGACGAAAGGCTGCGCCACTACGGCCGTCTCCTAGGCACTCTGTACCACGGTTGCGATGACGTGGGCGACATGCGGGGCGCCGTCGCGCTGGGTGGCGGCGGCGATCAGGATCTGCGTGACGGCATTCTGACTTTGCCGGCTGCGATCGCGATCCGCGATCCCCGCGTTGCGACGTATTTTCGAAACCCGTCGCGAGAGGCGATGGAGATTCTGCTCGCGAAGGTTAGCGCTGCATTGCCTGCGGCGGAGGAGTACCTGGACAAGATCGCCGCCGAAGCTATCGCCGAGGCGAATCGGGTCGCGCCGAATCCCGAGCCGTTGGTTAGTCTGGTTACCAATACCCGGCAGCTTTCGGCCTGATTCAAGTCGAAAAAACGAGGACGTTAAGTTTTAATGCGTCAGTTGTGAGATAGCTGGATCTGGCCGGGGCCGGAGGCGATAATTTCGGGGCTGCCGTGGTAGGACTTGATCCGTCCGGAGACGCAGATTTTATGTCCCATCCAGGATTCTGGCGACGGTTTGAAATTTGCACGGTCGTCGCCGAAGATCACGACCGTGAAATCTTCGTTGGGGTGGGGCGCGCCGAAATCGATGAACGTGGGTTGACCGTAACTGTTTTCGGCGAAGTAAACGTTCGCGGCGATGCCGCACACGGTCGCGCGTCGGCCGACGTTCTGGGCAGCTTGCTCCGGCGTGAGGGCGTCGCTTGGTATGCCGCCGTTTCTGGCGATATGGGCGCCGTGGGCGAAGTAAGTTGCGGGGTCGGCCCAGGGCCAGTCGAAGTGCCGACCCGCAACAAAGATCGCGAGAACGATACCCCCGAGAACGAGAACCTTCCGCATCGGAATCTCCTCAATCCACCTGACGGCGGATCAAAATATCGCACAAAATTTCCCCGCCCGCAACGAAGCCCTTTCCCCGTTTCGCACATATAGAAAAAAGGCCCCGCGGGTTTGCCGCGGGGCCTTTCGATGTCAATGCGAAGCGTAGGCGCTTCTGCGCTCGTTCACGGATGCAGGATGCACAGCACGTAATCGCCGCCGGTGCTTCCCGCTTTCACGCCCCAGCTGTAGGTTCCGGCGTGTCCGCGTTTATGAATTTCGTTGCCGGGAATGCGGTAGATTTGCTGGTGGCTGCCGTTCGAGTATCGGGCATAGAGTTGAAAACCCGCCGGTCCGCCGAGGATGCCGCTCTCGAGTCCGGCCGGCGCCTGGTAAAGCGGCGAGTTATAGAGACCGCCGGCGTTTAGTGCGCCGGCATGTTCGCTGTAGCCCCGCGGGCAGCTCACCGCGAAGAAATAGGCTGCGCCCTGATCGGCGTAGCCGCCGACGTCGACGAAAGGCGCGCCGACGATGGCAGTGCTGCCGACGAGTGCAACCGACCGGCTGAATTGGTCGCTTACCGCGCCGTCGTTCGCGGTGAGCTTGGCCGTCTGGTTCCAGGCGTTGTCCGACTCGGTGAACACATAGGCTGCGCCTTGAGCGGTGTTGCCGCCGACGGTGGCAAAAGGCGCGCCGACCAGGGCGGTGTTGCCCGAAATCGCGACCTCCCGGCCGAAGTAGTCGCCCGCCGCGCCGTCGCTCGCGGTGAGCTTGGCCGTCTGGTTCCAGGTGCCGCGCGACTTGGTGAACATATAGGCTGCGCCCTGGAATTGGTTGCTGCCGACGGTGGCTTGTTCCGCGCCGACGAGGGCGGTGTTGCCCGAAAGCGCGTCCTGCCGGCCGAAGAGGTCGTTCGCCCCACCGTCGCTCGCGGTGAGCTTGGCCGTCTGGCTCCAGGTACCGCCCGACTCGGTGAACACATAGGCTGCGCCCTGATGGAAGTGGCGGCCAACGTTGGCATAGGGCGCGCCGATAAGGGCGGTGTTGTCCAGGAGTGCAAGTTCCCGGCCGAACTTGTCGCCCGCCGCACCGTCGCTCGCGATGAGCTTGGCCGTCTGGCTCCAGGTGCCGCCCGATTTGGTGAACACGTACGCTGCGCCCTGCTCGTCGTTGCCGCCGACGGTTGCGAAAGCCGCGCCGAGTAGGGCGGTGTTGCCCGAAAGGGCGACCTGCCGGCCGAACTGGTTGGCCGTCGCGCCATCACTCGCGGTGAGCTTGGCCGTCTGGCTCCAGGTGCCGTTCGATTCGGTGAACACATAGGCCGCGCCCTGATGAATGTTGCCACCAACATTGGCGAAAGGCTCGCCGATGAGGGCTGTGCTGCCCGATAGCGCAACCCAGAAACCAAAGCAGAAGCCGCTGCAGTTGCCCGTCCCACCGTCGCTCGCCGTGAGCGTGGCCGTTTGACTCCAGGTGCCGTGCGACTCGGTGAACACGAAGACCGCGCCCGCGCTGGGGCCGGCGATGTCGGACCCGAACGCTCCGATGAGGGCGGTCGAGCCCTCGAGCGTGACCGAGAAGCCAAAGAAGCCAGCGTTGGTCTGGAGGTCGCCCGCGGTCACTTCCTGTTGCAGCCACACTAGCGGGTCCACGGTGAGCGGGTAGCGCGCGTCGGCGTCATCCACCGCGATCCGGATACGCCCGTCCTTCGTCGTTAGACGGGACGGCACAATCCGGTCCGTGGCATCGGTGACGACGAGGCCGCCGTAGCGCAGCCGGCCGAATGCGAGCGTGCCGCCGGGAGCGCCTGCATCCTGCAGGTTTGCTTTATTATTTGCGGCGAGCGCGAGCATCAGTTCGCCGTGCCCGGTGGGACGCTTGGCGATCGTGAAGCCCTGCTCGAAACCGAGCGGCAACACTCGCCACCACTCAGTGACGTTTCGATGCGGGTAGCTTACGCGGTTGTCCGCGAACACCGGCTTTACAAGGGCGACGCTGTGCAGCGCAGAACCGCGGCCCCAAGCCGCAAGGCGCAGCGCGAAGGGTTTTGCATCCGCATTGGTGAAGTGCACCCCGGTAGATGTGAAGCAAGCTTGGAGGGGTAATCCCCCCATTATTAGCGGCAGCCAGAAGTAGGGTTTAGGCCGCCATGGCCAACTTCTGCATGGGCGTCACCCCGCCGATGCCCATGTTGGGCCGCTCGTGATTATAGGTCCATAACCAACG